>NZ_JAODZG010000001.1:0-260784 GCF_029835135.1 Stenotrophomonas sp. GD04145
GATCTGCGGCGGACTGGCCGCGGGGGCACTGGGAGTGGGCGTGGTCGCGTTCGGTTTTCCGCACGGACTGGGCTGGGTCGTCGCCGGCATGGCGATCACCGGGTTCGGTATGGGCTCGGCAATCTCGGTCGCATCCACCGCCATCCTCAACAACGTGCCTGCGCACCGTGCGGGCATGGCGTCCTCCGTGGAGGAGGTCTCCTACGAATTCGGCGGCCTGCTGGCGGTGGCGATGCTGGGCAGCCTGGGCGCAGCGATGTACGGCGCCTTCCTACCGGTATCGGCGGATGTTCCGGCACTGGCGCGGGAAGGATTCGCCCAGGCGCAGCAGGTCGCCCGCGAAGCCGGCCCGGGCGAGTGGTTCGCCGGCGCCACCGCCGCCTATGACCGCAGCTACCAGATCGTACTGCTGGTCATCACCGCGGTGTTGGCCGTGGGTGCAGCGCTGATCGCGCGCCTGCTGCGGGGGCGGGCGGGGAGCCGCGAGGGAGCGGCCGATCGCGTAAAGTAGTGCGATGAGAACCAGCAAGCGCCAGCGCATCCTCGATGCCGCCGTCAACGTGATCAATCGAGACGGCGTGCGCGCGGTGACCTTCGAGTCGGTGGCGGCAGAAGCCGGCCTCACGCGCGGCGGCCTGCTGTATCACTTCCCGTCGCGCGAGGCACTGCTGCGCGGCATCGACGAGCACCTGGTGCACAACTGGGAGGCATCGATGGAAGCGCTGCTCGGCAAGCGTGCCAGCGAGGCCACGGCGCTCGAGCGCTATCAGACCTTCGTCCGCGTGTCGGCGCAGAGCGCGACGCGCGCCGAGCTGATGTTCATGCTCGAATCGGTGGACCCGGAGGCCGGTGAGCGGCCGTGGAGCCCGGCCGTGCAGCGCTGGGCGCCATCGCCGCCGCCGGCCGGCGTGGTTGATCCTGCGGCGCTGGACAATTTCGTGGCACGGTTGGCGGCCGATGGGCTGTGGATCTACGAGGCCATGTACGAAGGACAGCTGGACGACGCGGTGCGCGCCCAGGTGGCCGAGCGCATCGCGGGCCTGTTGTCACCCGGCCGATGATGGGGGTTGCCCACTGACGATGGCGGGTCCCGCCATGGCCGCGTTCATGCCGTTGGCATGTCTTCCGGCCGCAACCGCTCTGGATGGGTGTACACATTGAATCCACTGCCGCGGGCGAAGCCGACCAGGCACAGCCCTGCGCTGCGCGCCAGATCGATCGCCAACGCCGTTGGCGCGGACACGGCGGCCAGTACGCTGGCACCGGCGCGCACGGCTTTGCTGACCATCTCGTAGCTGGCCCGGCTGGAAATCAGCAGCAGTCCACCGTCGATGGCGTGCTCGTTGTGATGCAGGGCGCCGATCAGCTTGTCCAGTGCATTGTGGCGGCCCACGTCCTCGCGCACCCAGCCGATGCGCCCGTTGGCGTCGGCCCAGGCGGCCGCGTGGGTGGAGCCGCTGGCCGCATTCATCGGCTGGTGCTGCGACAGCGTGGCCAGTGCCCGCTGCAGGGCCGCCGGCGCGTAGGTCCGTCGTTCGCGTACCGGGGGCAGGGGCCGCAGCACATCCTCGAGCTGCCGTGTTCCGCACAGGCCGCAGCCGCCACGGCCGGGCAGCAGGCGGCCATCGGCCGGATCCAGACCGGCGCCCGGTGCCTCGGCGGCAACCGTCATCCGCAGTTCGATGCCTTCCAGCTGCGGCCCCACATCGATCGAGAGCAGCTGCGTCGGCGTGGTGATCAAGCCCTCGCTGAGCGAGAAACCGAGCGCAAAGTCCTCCAGGTCACAGGGCGTGGCCATCATCACGGCGAACACGGTGCCGTTGTAGTGCAGCGCTACCGGCACCTCTTCGGCGACCACGTCGGCCTGCGCCTGCACCTGCTGCCCGCCCTCGCGCCAGCGCTGCAACGTGCGCTGCGCGGTGCCGGCAGGCGGAGAGGGCGGCGGGGGCGAGTCAGCCATGCAGAGTGTCCGGACAGAGTGAGCGTGTCATGGGCTGTTGGCCCACGCCCCGAGGATAACGCAGTGCGTCCGTGGCAACGCAGCAGACTCCGTCGCCCCGGAGGCGCGCCGGAAGATTCGGGGCGGCTCTGGCGAAGCGGTCCCGAGCGTGCTTGACTCTGTCTGTCGTGCCCTTCGCAGTCTCGTCTCCTGGCGCCAGGTCTTCGAACATGTCCGAGCAGAAACCACCCCGTTACAAGCCCTACAACCAGCCCGCAGGCGGTTGGGGTGCGGCCGGCGCCACCGCCCGGGTTCTGCTGCAGCAGAGCGTGATCGGCAACGGCTCCAGGGCACTGCTGGCGATGAACCAGCCCGCTGGCTTCAAATGTCCCAGCTGCGCCTTCCCCGACGCCGACGAGCGCAGGAAACTGGAGTTCTGCGAGAACGGGGCCAAGGCACTGGCCTGGGAGGCGACCCGGTTCCGGGCGGATCGCGAGCTGTTCGCGCGTTATACCGTCAGCGAGCTGATGGAGCGGACCGACTACTGGCTGGAAATGCAGGGGCGGCTGACCGAGCCGATGCGTTACGACGCAGCCACCGACCACTATGCGCCATGCAGCTGGGACGAGGCGTTCGCACTCATCGGCCGTCACCTGCGGTCACTGGACAGCCCGCATCAGGCCGAGTTCTACACGTCGGGCCGCACGCCGAACGAGGCGGCGTTCCTGTATTCGATCTTCGTACGCGAGTTCGGCACCAACAACTTCCCCGATTGTTCGAACATGTGCCACGAGCCGACCAGCCGTGGCCTGCCACCTTCCATCGGTGTGGGCAAGGGCACCATCGTCCTGGAGGATTTCGAGCACGCCGAGGCGATCTTCGTGATCGGCCAGAACACCGGCACCAATTCGCCGCGGATGATGGGCAACCTGGTCGAGGCGCGCAGGCGCGGCGTGCCGATCGTGGCGGTCAACCCGATGCCCGAGCGCGCCCTGATCCGGTTTGCCGAGCCGCAGGATGTGATGCAGATGGCGACCTTCGGCTCCACCGAGATCAGCAGCGAATTCGTGCATATCCGCATCGGCGGTGACCTGGCGCTGATCAAAGGCATGATGAAGGTGATGTTCGAGCGCGAGGCACAGGGCCAGCGCGTGCTCGACCATCGGTTCCTGGATGAACATACGGTCGGCCTGGAGGCCTTGCGCGCGGACGTGATGGCGCAGGACTGGGACGACATCGTCAGGGTCTCCGGCATCTCGGAGGCGCAGATCCGGCGCTGCGCCGAGATCTACATCCGCTCCAATGCCACGGTGATCTGCTATGGCATGGGCCTGACCCAGCACCAGTATGGCTCGCGGCTGCTGCAGCAGGTCGCCAATCTGCTGATGCTGCGCGGCAACTTCGGCAAGCCGGGGGCGGGGATCGGCCCGATCCGGGGTCATTCCAACGTGCAGGGCGATCGTACCGTCGGCATCGACGAGAAGCCGGCGGCAGCGTATCTGGATCGCCTGCAGGAGGTGTTCGGTTTCAATCCGCCGCGGGAGCACGGGCATCATGTGGTCGAGTCGATCGAGGCCATGCTCGATGGCAGCGCCAGGGTATTCGTCGGGCTGGGCGGCAATTTCATCCATGCCGTGCCGGATACGCCCCGGGCCTACGAAGCCATGCGCAGCCTGCAGCTGACGGTGGGTATCGCCACCAAGCTCAACCGCGGGCACCTGGTGCATGGCCGCGATGCGCTGATCCTGCCGGTAGTGGCGCGCTCGGAACGTATCGTCACGCCCGCAGGCGAGCAGTTCGTGACGATCGAGGATGCGATGTCGAACGTGACCGCATCGCGCGGTGTTCTTGAGCCGGCCAGCGACCAGCTGCTGCCGGAGGTCGAGATCGTCTGTCGCATGGCGATGGCGACGCTGCCGGACAGCAGGGTCGACTGGGCAGGTTGCAGGCATGACTATGCGCGGATCCGTGACCTGATCGCTGCCGTGTACCCGCAGATCTATGCAGGCTTCAATGAGCGCATCCGGCAGCCGCACGGCTTCCATCTGGACATTGCACCGCGCCGCCGGGTGTGGCCCACCGCCAACGGCAAGGCCAACATCCTGGTGATGCCGGGCTTGGACGTGGATGATCCGGTGGATGATCCTGACATGCTGCGACTGGCCACGGTGCGTTCGCACGACCAGTTCAACACCACCATCTACAGCTACAACGATCGCTATCGCGGCGTGTACAACGATCGCAGGGTGGTGTTCATGAACATCGAAGACCGGCTGGCACGCGGTCTGGAGAAGGAGGCGCGGGTCAGCCTGGAGACGCTCAGCGCAGATGGCGTGCGGCGTCGCATCGACGGGCTGACCGTGCTCGACTACCCCATGCCACGGGGCGCGCTGGCGGGCTACTACCCTGAGTTGAATGCGCTGCTGCCGCTGGACTACTACGATCGCCTCAGCGGCACGCCTGCGGCGAAGTCGATTCCGGTACGCATGCGGGCAGACACAGGCAGCGCGGACACCGCATAGGGCCGGGCGGCGGCCCAGCCTGCCACGCCCATCGGCTATGATGCCTGCGATGAATGCTGCTGCTCTCCTGCTGCGCTGGCTGTTGCTCGTTGCCCTGGTGCTGACCGCACCGGGACTGGCGCGGGCTGCATCGGGCGACGGTGGACAGGGCGACACGGAGTACTGCGCCGCGTCGCATGAGAGGGCCGTGGATCGGGCCGGATGCTGCGGCGATCGATCATCGGGCGACTGCGCAGCCAGTGAGTGCCCGTGCCCTCCCGCGTGTACCGGCGTGCCGGCGACCTCCTCCGCCGTGGCGATCACACCCTGGCGCGAGGCGCCACGCGCTGCCCTTGCACGACGGCCTGTGCCGCCGCCCCTGACCGACGCGTTGCGACCTCCCATCGTGTGATGGCCTGCAGGCGCCAGCCGCCTGTTGTCTTGCCTGTCCCATTCCCGATTTTCCCGCGCCTTCGATGCGTGGGTCGCGGGTGTTCTGCCCGCATGTACAAAGGAACCAACACGATGAACCGTTCTCTCTCTCTCGGCCTGCTGCTGGCCAGCATTCTGTCCGGCGCCGGCTGTGCCCGTGCAGCCGAAGAGGTGGCCGCGGCGCCGGGCCATGCCCACGCAGTGGCCGATGCCGCCTCCGTCCCCGATGCGCAGCTGCCGACCGCCATCGTCCACAAGACCGCCAGCTGCGGTTGCTGTGGCGTCTGGATCGAACACCTGCAGGCCGCGGGCTTCGCGGTGGACGTACGGGATACCGATGACATGAACCCGATCAAGCAGCGCCTGGGTGTGCCGGTCGGCAAGGGGTCCTGCCATACCGCCGAGATCGACGGCTATGTGGTGGAGGGGCATGTTCCGGCCGAGGACATCAAGCGGCTGCTGAAGGAGCGTCCTGCGGCGCGTGGACTGGTGCTGCCGGGCATGCCGGCCGGTTCGCCCGGCATGGAGATGCCCGACGGTTATGTGCAGCCGTACACGGTGGAACTGGTGCGCGGTGACGGCAGCACCGAGCCGTTCGCCCACCACGGCCAGGGCGGCTGAGGGTCGCTGCTGCTGTGGCGGCTCACAGGCCGCCACGGCTTCAGTGCGCGTTGTCGCGTTCCCTGGCCAGCTGTGCCTCGAAACTGCGCTCGGCTGAATCCGCGTAGGCGCTGCAGCGCATCGCTGCAGCACTGGCCTTGGCGCCTGCGGCATAGTCCCAGCCGCTGGCGCCAGGATGCGGGGTCAACAGCACGTCGCAGGGCAGGCGGCGCACGGTCGCGAAGCTGCGGCGATAGTCCTCGATCAGGTGCGGATAGCGGGGATTGCCCTGCAACCGGTAGCCCGGCGCACTGAGGCTGTCCGCATAGGCGATGCGTACCGGCCTGCCATCGCGGGTGTCGTTCCAGGTCCAGGCGGTGCTGCCCGGTGTGTGACCCGGCATGAAATGCGCGGTGAAGTGCATTCCGCCCAGCGACACGACCTCGCCGTCCATCAGGAAGCGGTCGGCATTGGCCGGAGGGAAGGTGATGTCATCGCCGAAGTGCAGATCGTTGCTGCCCCCGCGCGCCAGCAGGACGGCCGTTTCGGCGTTGCTGGCGATCTGCGCGCCGGTGCGGCGCTTGAGTTCGGCCACCGCACCGGCGTGGTCGGCATGGGCATGGCTGAGCAGGATCCAGCGCAGCTGCTGCGGTGCGACGCCGCGCTGCTGCAGGTTGGCCAGCAGGTGATCGGCCATCTGCGGCATGCCGCCATCGATCAGCACCGCGCCGTCGTCGGTCTGTACCAGCAGTGCGGTCAGGTTTTCGGTGCCGATCTGCCAGGTATGGTCGGCGATCTGCAGCGGCCTCATCGGCTGCAGCCATGAAGCATCCACCGTGTAGGCCCGCAGCTGGGGCAGGGGCGGCTCTGCTGCATGTAGCGGCGGGACCGCCACGGCAAGGACGAGGGCAGGCAGGAAAGAGCGCATCGTGAAGGTTCGCTGGGAGGAGGCGCAGAAACTAGCATGGGCCTCGTCGGCCGCGTTCCGCATAGATTTCATGGCTCCCATAAGGCTAGTCCAGCCCGGCCCGCAGCCGGTCGTACAGGCGGACCAGGTCGACCAGCGTGCGCGCGCCCATCTTGCGCATCACCTGGGCGCGGCGCACCTTCACCGTGATCTCGCTGACGCCCAGGTCCGCAGCGATCTGCTTGTTGAGCCGGCCCCGGACCACGCCATCCACCACGTCGCGCTCGCCGGCCGACAGCGACTCCCAGCGCTGCTGGAGGGCGCCCAGTTCGTCGCCTTCGCGGCGGCGCTGGCGATCGATGCCGATGCCCTTGTGGATCGCATCCAGCAGTTCCTGGTCGCGGAAGGGCTTGGTCAGGAACTCGATCGCACCGTCCTTGATCGCGTTGACACCCATCGCGATGTCACCGTGGCCGGTGATGAACACCACCGGCAGGTGCAGGCCACGCTGGCGCATGCCGCGGTGGAATTCCAGGCCGCTCTGGCCCGGCATGCGCACATCCAGCACCAGGCAAGCGGGCGCATCCAGCAGCGGTTGTTCGAGGAACGCCTGGGTGGACGCGAAGCCCCGTACCTGCAGGCCCATCGAGGCCAGCAGATCCTCCAGCGCCGCGCGCACCGAGGGATCATCGTCGATCACGTACACGATGGGCGCCGGCTCGACGGCCGGTGCAGCGGGTCTACGCATGGCGGTCCCCGATGGCAACAGGCAGGTCGAACACGAAGCAGGCGCCACCGCCGGCAACGCGTTCCGCGCGGATGTGGCCGTCATTGGCCTCTATCATGGAGCGGCTCAAGCTCAGGCCCAGGCCGAGGCCGCTCGACTTCGTGGTCCAGAACGCCTCGAACACGCGCTCCGGCTGTTCCGCCGGCAGGCCGATGCCACGGTCGCGCACGCTCAGGGTGATCCGTTGCCCGTCGCGCCGGCTCAGCAGTGACAGCCGGCGTTCGGCCACCGCTACGCCTTCCATCGCATCGACGGCATTGAGAATCAGGTTGCCGATCACCTGCTGCACCTGCACGCGGTCGGCCTGCACCGGCGGCAGGTCCGGCTCCAGCAGCAGGGCCACGGTCACCCCATGCTGGTCGAGTTCGCTGCGCGAGAGCGCAAGCATTTCCTCCACGGCCTGATTCAGGTCGAAGGTGTCGCGCTGGGGTGCCGCACCCCGGGTCAGTCCGCTGATGCGGGCGATCACATCGCCGGCACGATGCGCGTCGGCGAGGATGCGTGACAGCGCCTGCCGTGCCTTGTCAACATTCGGCGGTTCCTGCGCCAGCCAGCGCTGGCAGGCGTCGGCGCTGCTGGCAATGGCCGCCAGCGGCTGGTTCACCTCGTGCGCGATGGACGTGGTCAGCTCACCGACGGTGGACGCGCGGGCGACCCGCAGCAGGCGTGCCTGCGCCTCCTGCACGGCGGCCTTGGCGGCTTCCATTTTCAGCGCCAGCCAGGTGGTGATGGCGATCACCAGCATGCCGATCACCGAATTGACCAGACCGATGCGGTAGGTGCCGAAACGCGTCAGTACGAAGCTCAGGCCGGTCAGGGCGACACAGGCCACGGCCAGGGCCAGCAATCCGCGCGGCGAAAGCACCCGCGAGGCTGCCAGGATCACCGCCGCATAGAAGCAGGCGGCTGCCACCGCGTAGTCGGTCAACGTGTCGAGCAGGAAGATCGCCACTACGGAGACGATCAGGGCCAGCAGCACCAGTGGACGGCGGGACGACAGCGAAGGCATCGGGACAGCTCCCTGGCGGGATGGAAAGGATAGCAAAGCTGGCTCTACCTCCCGTGGCAGGGCGTGTGCCGCAGGACGGCAGTGGCTGCCGCGCTGCACGTGCGCGCGATGATCTCGTGTCACTCCTCCAGGCTGGCATTCCAGAACCCCTGCAGGACGCCGGGCGTGGTGGACAACGTCGCCAGAACCGCATCCAGCTCGTCGCCATCGGCGGTGGTGGCATACAGCACCGCTTCGATCTCCACATCGCGCTCGCCGAAGGGATGGTGGTCCACCGCGCGCACGGGGTACTGGGCCTGTTCCAGCAACAGCAGCAGGCGGTCCAGTACCTCGGCCTGCTGTTCGCGCTGGCAGACGACATTGATGGCATAGACGGCTTCGCTGAACGTCTCCGGCAAGGGCTGCCGCTGGATGCGGTTGACCACCGGGCGCAGCAGCGTGTTGGCGGCGAGCACGAACAGCGTGGCCATCACCGCCTCCGGCAACAGCTTGATGCCGGCACAGGCACCCACTGCCGCCGAGCCCCACAGGGTGGCGGCGGTGTTCAGGCCTGAGACCTGCGCGCCCTCCTTCATGATCGCGCCCGCGCCCAGGAAGCCGACACCGGAGATCACGTAGGCGACCACGTGCAGCGGCGACGGCGGCCCGCCGTACAGGTCGTGGAAACGGACGGCCAGGTCGACGAACACCGCCGCGCCGACGGCTACCAGCGTGTTGGTGCGCAGCCCTGCGGTACGTTGGCGCAGCTGGCGCTCCAGGCCGATGGCGGCACCGAGGACGAAGGCGGTGGACAGGCTCAGCAGCGAGCCGAGCGTGGCGCCGGCGTTGAACGCGGGCAGGTTCAGGTTGATGGCGGACATCAGGATCTCCCCAGGCACGGCCGGCAACGCCTACTGCCAGCCGTAGCGACGGATGTAGAGCTTCTTCAGTGCAGTGGTCAGTGCGGCATAGCCGAACAGGATCGCCACCAGGAACGGCCAGTACCCTGCCGGCAGTGCCTGCAGCCTGAAGTAGGCGGCCAGCGGGCTCATCGGCAGGATCACGCCCAGGGCCATGATCAGTCCCGTCATCAGCAGCAGCGGTGGCGCGGCGATGCTCTGCAGGAACGGCAGCTTCGGCGTGCGGATCATGTGCACGATCAGGGTCTGGGTCAGCAGGCCGACGACGAACCAGCCTGACTGGAACAGGCCCTGGTCGGCGGGTGTGCGAGCGTCGAACACATACCACATCAGGGCGAAGCAGCTGAGGTCGAAGACCGAGCTGATCGGTCCGAAGAACACCATGAAGCGGCCGATGTCCGTCGGGTTCCATTTCAGCGGCTGCCGCACCAGGTCCCCGTCCACGTTGTCGAACGGAATGGCGATCTGCGAAACGTCGTACAGCAGGTTCTGCACCAGCAGCTGCAGCGGCAGCATCGGCAGGAACGGCAGGAAGGCGGACGCTACCAGCACCGAGAACACGTTGCCGAAGTTGGAGCTGGCGGTCATGCGGATGTACTTGAGCATGTTGCAGAAGGTGCGCCGGCCCTGGATCACGCCTTCCTCCAGCACCATCAGGTTCTTTTCCAGCAGGATGATGTCGGCCGCTTCCTTGGCGATGTCCACGGCGCTGTCGACGCTGATGCCGATGTCGGCGGCGCGCAGCGCGGGCGCATCATTGATGCCGTCGCCGAGAAAGCCGACCACCTTGCCCTGCGCGCGCAGCTGGCGTACCAGTCGTTCCTTGTGCAGCGGCGTCAGGCGGGCAAACACGCGGTGGTGCTGCAGGGCGTGTGCCAGCGCTTCATCGCCCATGCGTTCGATCTGCGGGCCGGTCAGGATCGTGTCCGCGTCGAGTCCCACCTGGGCACAGACACGGGCGGTGACCAGTTCGTTGTCGCCGGTGAACACCTTGACCTCGACGCCATGCATCGCCAGTGCCTGCAGTGCCTGTGCAGCCGATTCCTTGGGCGGATCAAGAAAGGCCACGTAGCCGATCAGGGTCAGTCCACATTCGTCGGACTGGGTGTAGGTCGCCTGCTGCGCGCTGGTTTCCTTCATCGCCACCGCCACAACCCGCAGGCCCTGTTCGTTCAGTTCCTCGGTGGTCTGCCGGACCCGCGCCAGCCGCCGTTCGTCAAGTGGCATGTCGTGGCCGTTCTCGCGCACGGTGGAGCACACCGCGAGCATCTCCTCGACCGCGCCCTTGCAGATCAGCTCATGGTGATTCCCGCATTCGGATACCACGACCGACATGCGGCGGCGCTCGAAGTCGAACGGTATCTCGTCCACCTTCCGGTAGTCCTGGCTCAGGCGGAGCGAGCTCTGCAGTTCCACGTGCTCCAGCACGGCGCGGTCCAGCAGATTGATCAGGCCGGTCTGGAAGTGGCTGTTGAGATAGGCGAACTTCAGCACGTCTTCCGAGTCACGACCGAACACGTCGGTATGCCGTTCCAGGGCGATCCGGTCCTGGGTGAGCGTGCCGGTCTTGTCGGTGCACAGCACGTCCATGGCACCGAAGTTCTGGATGGCGTCCAGGCGCTTGACGATCACCTTGCGGTGCGACAGCAGCACCGCCCCCTTGGCCAGGGTGGAGGTGACGATCATCGGCAGCATTTCCGGGGTCAGGCCGACCGCCACCGACAGGGCAAACAGGAAGGCTTCGGTCCAGTCACCCTTGGTCCAGCCATTGACCAGCAGCACGAACGGCACCATCACCAGGGCGAAGCGGATCAGCAGCCAGCTGACACTGTTGACCCCGGCCTGGAAGGCCGTGGGCGCACGGTCGCTGGCGATGCTGCGCTCGGCCAGAGTGCCGAAATAGGTGCGGTTGCCGGTAGCCAGTACCACCGCGGTGGCCGTGCCGGAGACCACGTTGGTACCCATGAACAGCAGGTTGTGCTGATCGAGCAGGCCGGCCTGCGCATCGCCCGGATGGGCGAACTTCTCCACCGGCAGTGATTCCCCGGTCATGGCCGCCTGGGCCACGAACAGATCCTTGGCCGACAGCACCCGGCAGTCGGCCGGAATCATGTCGCCGGCCGAGAGTACGATGTGATCGCCGGGTACCAGCTCGCGGATCGGCAGGTCCAGCAGCCGTGAGGGCCGCCGGCTGTGCAGGTGCGCACCGAAGTACTGATCGGCCAGGTCTGCCGCTTCCGTTCCAGGGGTGCGCCGCAGTACACGCGCCGTGTTCCCCACCAGTGCCTTCAGCCGTTCAGCGGCGCGGTTGGAACGCCCTTCCTGGACGAAGCGGATCAGGGTGGACAACAGCACCATCGCGCCGATCACCACCGTGGCCTTCGCATCCTCCGTCAGCCAGGAGACCGCTGCCAGCACGGTCAACAGCAGGTTGAACGGATTGCGGTAGCACTGCCACAGGTGGCGCCACCACGGCAGCGGCTTTTCGTGATCGACTTCGTTCGGGCCGAGGGCGGCCAGCCGTTCGTCCGCCTCGTGCTGGCCCAGGCCATCGGCGTGCGAGTCCAGCCTGCTCAGCAGGTGCGCTTCATCGAGCTGCGCCAAGGTGACCAGTCCGGCGGTGAGGTTGAACGGTACGCTCCCGCTGTTGCCGTGACCGAAGCCGGCTTCGGGCATCGCCCGGCGCCGGAACAGGTTGCCGGCGCGCCGGCTGCGCAGGAAAGCGTTGAACCAGGCATTGAGCAGGCTCATGGGGAACTCCTTGATGGGGCCGGCGCAGGACCGGCACGCAGGGGCAGGGCGTCGCGTCGCCGTTCAGGCGGAGCGCAGGGCCAGTACGTCAGGCGACCAGGGCTGCATGCGAAGGCGCTGGCTGCCGCCGATGCACAGCGGCTTCATCGCGTCGCGGAGGGGGTAGGGCAGATGGCGCAGGACGCTGATGCGCTCGCTGATCGGCAGCAACGAAAGGACGTCGGCCACCACGCGTGGCGAGCCCAGCGCCAGCGAACGGGCAAACAGCACTGGGCCATGCACCCACAGCTGGCTGCGCAGGGCGGTGACATCGCGCGTACCCATCAGGCGGCGCAGGGTGATGTAGAGGGTCTTGCAGGACATGGGGGCACTCTCCAGGCAGGTGCGCCTGGCGGCCCCCCCGCACTCACGCAGGCAGGGACCGGCCGCCAGGCGCCCGGTACGGGCGGAAACAGGCAGGCAGGGGCGCGTTGCGCCCGGCAGGGTCGGGATCCATCGGCGTCTCCGTGCAGGTGGGAAGGGGCTGCCGGGCGCGTTTCCCGGCGGTGGTGCCATTGTCGGCCGCTGGCCGGGCACGGCCTAGAGGCCCGTGGGTTAGCGTCGCTATACCTTGGTATAGCGGGCGCAGTGGAAGCTGACGGAATTGTCAGGCAGGCGACAGCATGGTGCCGGAGGTTGCCACCCAGGATGACGGCAGGCCTGCGCAGACCGGCGCGGGCACCGGATTGGACCCCCTGCCATGCGATTGCCTGATGTCACTGCGCTGCTGCGCCGCCGCCACCTCGCGCTGGGAGCGGCACTGCTGGTTGCCCTGTTGCTGGCGATGTTGTTCCACGGCGTTTCCCGCGGCGACGCACAGCCCAGCGCGGCACCGCCACCGGTACCGGTGGTCACCACGCGCGTCGAGCAGCGTGATGTCCCCCACTGGCGAAGCGGCGTCGGCACGGTGCAGTCGCTGCAGAGCACCGTGCTGCGCCCGCAGGTGGATGGCGTGCTGACCGAAGTGCTGTTCGAGGAAGGGCAGAAGGTGCGCAAGGGGCAACTGCTCGCGCGTATCGATGATCGTGCCATCCGTGCCGGTCTGGGCGGTGCACAGGCGGCGCTGGTGCGCGACCGCGCCACGCTGGACGCGGCGCGCTCGGATCTGTCACGGCTGCAGCATCTGTCCAGCGACCAGCTGGTGTCGCGGCAGATGCTGGAGCAGCAGGCCGCCACCGTGCAGCAGTTGCAGGCCACCGGCCGCGGCAACCAGGCTGCGGTGGACGCAGCGCAGGTGCAGCTCTCGTATACGCGCATCGTGGCGCCGATGGACGGCCGCATCGGTCTGCGCCAGGTGGATCCGGGCAATCTGGTGCGCGCCAGTGACACGCAGGGGTTGGTGACCGTGCAGCAGACCGATCCGATCTCGGTGGTGTTCGCGCTGCCGCAGGACGCGCTGCCGCAGCTGCGACAGGCGCTCGCCGCAGGCGGCGCACAGGTGCAGGCACTGGACCGCGAGGGTGGCCAGCTGCTGGCTGAGGGCACGTTGCAGGTGATCGACAACCAGGTGGACGAGGCCTCCGGTACGGTGCGGCTGCGCGCGCGCTTCAGCAATGCGTCCGACCAGCTGTGGCCCGGGCAGCTGGTCAGCGTGCGGGTGCGTACCGGCCAGAGCAAAGGCGCGCTGGTGCTTGATGCCGCGGCGATCCAGCGTGGCGTGCAGGGCAGCTTCGTCTACCGCGTGGTCGCTGATGGCAGTGTGGAATCGCTGCCGGTCACGGTCGGTGAACAGGACGGCGGGCAGGTGGTCGTGCAGGGTGAGCTGCGGGTCGGCGACGTGGTGGTACGCGATGGACAGTCCCGCCTGCGGCCGGGCACGGTGGTGGCCGAGGCCAAACCCGCCGCAGCGCCTGAAGTGTTCCGGCGCGGGGCGGCACCGTGAGCGCGCGCACCTCGCTGTCCAGCTGGTTCGTCCATCACCCGGTCGCCACGACGCTGTTGACCCTGGCAGTGGTGCTGCTGGGCGTAGCGGCGTTGCCGCGCCTGCCGGTGGCGCCGTTGCCGGAGGCTGAGTTCCCGACCATCCGGGTCAATGCCAATCTGCCCGGTGCCAGCGCCGAGACCATGGCCTCGGCGGTGGCCACACCACTGGAAACCCAGCTGACGGGCGTGCCCGGCATCATCGAGATGACCTCGACCAGTGCACTGGGCAGTACCTCGATCACCCTGCAGTTCGATCTGGAAAAGAACATCGACACGGCCGCACAGGAAGTGCAGGCGGCGATCAACGCCGCCGCCGGCCGCCTGCCCAGTGAACTGCCGAACATGCCGACCTGGCGCAAGGTGAATCCGGCCGACAGTCCCATCCTGGTGCTCAGCGTGGTGTCGACCCAGATGTCGATGACCGAACTGAGCGATCTGGCCGAGAGCCGCCTCGCACGCTCGATCAGCCAGATCAGCGGCGTTTCGGAGGTCGGCATCGTCGGCCAGCAGCGTCCGGCGATCCGCATCCAGGCCCAGCCGGAGCGGCTGGCGGCGATGGGCCTGACCCTGTCCGACCTGCGTGGCGTGGCGCAGAACGCCAGCCTCAACCAGGCCAAGGGTGCACTGATGGGCGAGCAGCGCACGTCCACCTTCGAGGCCAACGACCAACTGTTCAGTGCCCAGGACTACCGGCGCCTGGTCGTTGCCTATCGTGACGGCGCACCGGTGGCGCTGGGTGACGTCGCGCAGGTGATCGACGGCGCCGAGAATGCCTACGTGCAGGCGTGGCCGAACGGCCAGCCCGGAGTCGGCCTGATCATCAGCCGGCAGCCCGGCGCGAACATCGTGCGCACCACCGATGCGGTGCTGGCCGCCTTGCCGGAACTGAGCGCGAACCTCCCGGCCAGCGTCGATGTGGAGGTGCTCAACGACCGTACGCGCACCATCCGCGCGTCGCTGCACGAGGTGGAGCTCACCCTGGTACTGACCATCGTGCTGGTGGTGCTGGTGATGGGCCTGTTCCTGCGCCAGCTTTCCGCCACGCTGATCGTCGGCGCGGTACTGGTGGTCGCACTGGTGGCGACCTTCGCCGCGATGTACGTGGCCGGCTTCAGCCTCAACAACCTGACCCTGGTGGCACTGGTGGTTGCGGTCGGCTTCGTGGTCGACGACGCGATCGTCGTGGTTGAGAACATCCACCGTCACCGCGAGGCCGGGCTCGGTCCGGTGGACGCCGCCCTGAAGGGCGCCGGCGAAATCGGCTTCACCGTGGTCTCGATCAGCCTGTCGTTGATTGCCGCCTTCATCCCTCTGCTGTTCATGGGCGGGGTGGTCGGGCGCCTGTTCGCCGAGTTCGCGCTGACCATCACCGTGGCGATCCTGATTTCCATCGTCGCCTCGCTGACCCTGGCACCGATGATGGCCGCGCACCTGATGAAGCGCATGCCGGCGCACCGGGACAGCGAGCGGACCCTGGCCGGGCGCCTGCTGGCCGGCTACGACCGCAGCCTGCAATGGGCCCTGCGCCGCCAGCGGCTGGTGCTGGCGGGCTTCGGCCTGACCGTGGCGGTGGCGGTGGCCTCGTACATAGTGATTCCCAAAGGCTTCTTCCCCCTGCAGGACACCGCCTTCGTGTTCGCCACCACCGAGGCGGCGCAGGACATCGGCTACGAGGACATGGTGGCCAAGCACCAGCAGCTCGCGCGCATCGTTGCGGATGATCCGGCCCTGCAGGCCTACAACCACGCGGTCGGTGCCACTGCCGGCAGCCAGACGCTGTCCAACGGCCGCTTCTGGTTCGTGCTGAAGGACCGCGGCGACCGCGATGTGGACGTGCACGGCTTCATTGACCGGGTGCGGGCGAAGATGGCCAGCGTGCCCGGCATCACCGTGTACATGCGCGCGGCGCAGGACATCAATCTCGGCGCCGGGCCGGCGCGGACGCAGTACCAGTACGCCCTGCGCGGACAGGACAGCCGCGAACTGTCGCAGTGGGCCGAGCAGCTGACCGAGCGGCTGCGGGGCCTGCCGCAGCTGCGCGACGTGTCCAATGACCAGCAGGTCGGCGCCAGCGTGACCCGGCTGGAGATCGACCGCACGGCAGCGGCGCGTTTCGGCCTGACCGCCAACGACATCGACCAGGTGCTCTACGATGCCTTCGGCCAGCGCCAGATCAACGAGTTCCAGACCGAAACCAACCAGTACCGGGTCATCCTGGAGATCGCGCCGGGCCTGCTGGGGCAGGTCGATGCGCTGTCCTACTTCCACCTGCGTTCGCCACTGACCGGGCAGATGGTGCCGCTGTCGGCCGTGGCCCAGGTGCAGCCCCCGGGCAATGGTCCGCTGTCGATCAGCCACAACGGCATGCTGCCGGCGGTGAACCTGTCCTTCAATCTGGCCCCCGGCGTTTCACTGGGCGAAGCGGTCGGCCTGGTGGAGCAGGCGCAGGCGCAGATCGGCATGCCTGCCAGCATCAGCGGCCGCTTCCAGGGCACGGCACAGGCCTTCCAGGAGTCGCTGGCCAGCCAGCCGCTGCTGATCCTCGCGGCCCTGCTGGCGGTCTACATCATCCTCGGCGTGCTGTACGAGAGTTTCGTGCACCCGCTGACCATCCTGTCCACTCTGCCGTCGGCCGGCATCGGAGCGGTGCTGATGCTCTGGCTGTGGGGGCTGGACTTCTCGATCATGGCGCTGATCGGCATCGTGCTGTTGATCGGCATCGTCAAGAAGAACGGCATCCTGATGGTCGACTTCGCCCTCGACGCACAGCGCAACCGCGGGCTGGCGCCGCTGGAGGCGATCCATGAGGCCTGCCTGACCCGGTTCCGCCCGATCATGATGACCACGCTGGCCGCGTTGCTGGGTGCCATTCCGCTGATGATCGGTTTCGGTACGGGTTCGGAACTGCGTCAGCCGCTGGGCGTGGCGGTGGTCGGTGGCCTGCTGATCAGCCAGCTGTTGACCCTGTACAGTACCCCGGTGATCTACCTGGCCCTGGACCGCCTGTTCCTGCAGCGTCGCCGCGAGCGCAGGGAGGCGGCGGGCGCTGCCCTGGCGGACCCTGGATGAAACTGCTGATCGTGGAAGATGAAGGCAAGACCGCCCACTACCTGCGCACCGGCCTGGGCGAGCAGGGCTGGGCGGTGGATCTGGCTGCGGACGGTGTCACCGGCCTGCATCTGGCGCGCGAGTTCGACTACGACGTGATCGTGCTGGATGTGATGCTGCCGGGCATGGATGGCTTCAGCGTGCTGCGCGAGCTGCGCCGCAGCAAGCAGACACCGGTGATCATGCTGACCGCGCGGGACCGCGTGGATGATCGCGTGCACGGCTTGGGGCAGGGCGCCGACGACTACCTGGTCAAGCCGTTCTCGTTCATCGAACTGCTGGCGCGGCTGCAGGCACTGGTGCGGCGTGGGCGCCAGCAGGAGCCGACCGAACTGCAGGTGGGCGATCTGCAGGTGAACCTGCTGGCCCGGCGGGCCTACCGCGATGGCTCGCGGCTGGACCTGACCGGCAAGGAGTTCGCGCTGCTGGCGCTGCTGGCACAGCGGCGGGGCCAGATCCTGTCCAAGACGGTGATCGCCGCCCAGGTCTGGGACATCAATTTCGACAGCAATACCAATGTGGTCGAAGTGGCGATCAAGCGCCTGCGCGGCAAGATCGACGGCCCTTACCCGAGCAAGCTGCTGCATACCGTGCGCGGCATGGGCTACGTGCTGGAAGTGCGCGAGGACGAGGGTGGGCGGGGATGAGGATGTCGATCGCCCAGCGCCTGTCGGCGATGTTCGCGCTGGCCGCATTGCTGGTGTTTGCTCTGCTGGGCGTGGGCGTCTATGGCGTGCTCGAGCGGCAGGTGGTGCGGTACCAGCATGCGGAACTGCAGACCAAGCTGCACGCGGTCAGTGGCAGCGTCGCGATGTGCGACAGCACCGAGCGCTGGACCAAGGTGCGCGAGAAGGTCGGCAACCTGATCTCAGGCGACCGCGACACCCTGGTCTGGGCATGGAGCGAGAACCCCACATTCCGCATCGGCCAGGCAGAGCCGCAGGTGCAGGCCCCCGGCAAGGGTGACAACGGCATGGGCACGCTGCCGCGTGAGGGCGGGCACCCGCTGCGCACGCTGTATGAGCGGGTGCCGGGCAAGGGCGCGCGACCGGATGTGGACCTGTGGATCGGCATCGACTCGGAGCCCTATACGCAGGCGCTGCAGCGCTTCGGCGTTGCGTTGTGGGTGGCCGGCGGGCTGGGCGTGCTGCTGGTGGCCGGGCTTGGCTACTGGATCGCCCGGCTGGGGCTGGCCCCGCTGCGGGCGCTGTCCAACGAGGCACGCTCGCTCAGCCCGCAGCGGCTGTCGCAGCGCCTGGCCGCGCAGGGACTGCCGGCCGAACTGGGCCACCTCACGCAGGCCTTCAACGGCGCGCTGGATCGGTTGGAAGCAGCGTACACGCGGCTGGACGGGTTCAACGCGGACGTCGCGCACGAGCTGCGCACCCCCCTGGCCAATCTGATGGGACAGACCCAGGTGGCCCTGTCCCGTCCGCGTGATGTGGCGGCGCTGCAGGAGGTCATGCAGTCCAACCTGGAGGAACTGGAGCGCCTGCGTGCGATCGTCAACGATATGTTGTTCCTGTCGCGGGCCGGCCAGGGCGATATCGCGGTGGAAACGCGTCAGGTCCAGCTGGCAGACGAGGTCGCCACCGCCGGTGAATTCATGGAATTCCTGTTCGAAGAGGCCCAGCTGACGTTGCATGTCGAAGGCGACGCCACCGCCCGCATCGATCCGTCGTTGTTCCGCCGCGCGCTGACCAACCTGTTGCACAACGCCGTGCAGCATGCGCGTCCAGGCAGCGACGTGCGTGTGCAGCTGCAGTCCGAAGGCGAGGGCGTGCGGGTGGCCGTGCTGAATGAAGGCAACGGCATCGCCGCCGAGCATCTGCCCCTGCTGTTCGAGCGCTTCTACCGGGTCGACCAGGCCCGTGAGTATCGGGGCGAGCGCCATCACGGGCTGGGGTTGTCCATCGTCAAGGCCATCGCCGCACTGCATGGCGGCGAAGTGTTCGTGGCCAGTTCGGACGGTCTGACGACGGTCGGCTTCACCGTGGCACGGTGAAGGGGCGATTCAGCCGGGCTGGCCGAAACGGTCGGCGAAGTCGTCGGTCGCGCGCACCAGCGCGTCGGTCGTGGCCGCTTCGTTCGCACTGTGGCCGGCAATCACCATCTCCAGCCTGGCTTCCGGCCACGCCTTGGCCAGTTCCCACGCGCTGCGTGGCGGACAGATGATGTCGTAGCGGCCCTGTACGATCACCGCCGGGAGGTGGCGGATCCGCTCCACATCGCGCAGCAGCTGGCCGGGCTCAAGGAAGGCCCCGTTGCGGAAGTAGTGCGCTTCAATCCGGGCCTTGGCCAGGGTATCCATCGGGTCGCTGCTGGATTCGGCGGACACCTCGTGCTGCAGGGTCGCAGCATTGTCCTCCCAGCCCAGCCACGCCATTGCGGCAGCAATGCGGATGGCGGGGTCCGGGCTGTCCAGGCGTGTCCAGTACGCCTGCAGCAGGTTGCCGCGCTCATCTTCGGGAATGTGCGCTTCATAGCGGTCCCAGCGCTCCGGAAATATCCAGCGCGCACCGCCCTGCGGCTCGGAAAACCATTGGTTCTCGATGTCCCGCCCCAGATACACGCCGCGCACGATGAGGCCGGTGGCGCGGGCGGGATGGGCCTGCGCGTACGCCAGCGACAACGTCGAGCCCCAGGAGCCGCCATACACCAGCCAGCGCTCGATACCGAGGTGCTCACGTACCTTCTCGATATCGGCCACCAGTTCCTGCGTGGTGTTGTCGCGCAGTTCGCCGAACGGGGTGGAACGGCCGCTGCCGCGCTGGTCGATCAGCACGATGCGGTACCGCGCCGGGTCGAAGAAGCGACGATGCGTGGGTGAGATGCCGGCACCGGGACCGCCATGCAGATACACCACCGGAATGCCGTCGGCCGTCCCGCACTCTTCGACATGCAGGGTGTGCAGCGTGCTCACGGGCAGAGTGTGCTCGCGATAGGGCGTGATCGGGGGATACAGCGTGCGCATGATGGACGTCAGTGGACCGGGGCCTGACAGCATACCCCCGGCGCGCGCCTACAATGGCGTCATGTCCAGGCAGCCCACTCTCGACGACCTGCGCCGCTACGCGGTGGCGCGCACCCTGTTCCCGCCAACAACGTTGATGGCCGCGATCCGGCGGCTGGGCTTCGTACAGGCCGATCCGATCCGCGCGCCGGCCCGGGCACAGGATCTGACACTGCGGCATCGGGTGAAGGACTATCGGGCCGGTGACCTCGAGCGGCGTTACCCGCGCCTGCCGGTAGAGGAGGACTGCCTGGTCAACTACGGCTTCCTGCCGCGCGAGTACCTGGCGTTGATGCATCCCCGCGTCGCCCGGCGCGCATGGGACGCGGACACCGAACGCCGTGCGGCGGATGTGCTGGCGTTCGTGCGCGAACGTGGCAGCGTGCATCCGCGCGAGGTCGACCAGGCGTTCGCGCACGGCCGGGTGACCAACTACTGGGGCGGCACCAGCAACGCCAGCACGCATCTGCTGGAGGGCATGCACTATCGCGGCCTGCTGCGGGTGCAGCGGCGCGACAGCGGAACGCGCATCTACAGCGTGGCCGAGCATGCGCCGGCGGAGGACAGCGAGGACGGGCGCGTGCGGCGCGCGGCGGCACTGGTCGCGCTGATCGTGCGCAAGTACGCGCCGCTTCCATCGGCCAGCCTGACCTACCTGGCCCGGCTGCTGGGCTACGGCGCACCGCATCTGGCCGAGCAGACCCGGCAGGCGCTGAAGCTGGCGAAAGAACAGCTGGCGAGCGCTACCGTGGAGGGCACCACGTGGTACTGGCCGGCGGACGAGAATCCGCGCTCACGACGGCATGCGCCGGACGAGCAGGTACGCCTGCTGGCGCCGTTCGATCCGGTGGTCTGGGACCGTCGGCGGTTCGAGCTGCTGTGGGGCTGGGTCTACAGGTTCGAGGCCTACACGCCGGCGCCCAAGCGCCAGTATGGCTACTACGCGCTGCCGATGCTGTGGCACGAGCAGGTGGTGGGGTGGGCCAATGTGACTGTCCGCGACGGCCAGCTTGAGCCATCGCTCGGCTATGCGGGGCGCTCACTGGCGCGCGACCGGCTGTTCCGCGGTGCGCTGGAGGACGAGCTGCAGCGCATGGCGCTGTTTCTGGCAGGCGGGCGCGGGGCCGGGTAGCGCTCGCAGCAGGTTGCTGTGGGCGCGTTCGCCATGATCGCCGAGCGTCGTTTCGATGACGTCGACGGCGCCTGCATGACGGCGCAGGCACAGTGGTAGCTCTGCCCGCCGGCTTCAGGAGTTCTGCATGGCCCGCCGCAAGACGCTGCGCATCGCCACGTTCAACGTCAACGGTATCGGCACGCGCTTGCCCCATCTGCTTGCCTGGCTCGACAGGACATCGCCGGACGTGGTCGCATTGCAGGAGCTGAAGGCCACTGATGCTGCATTCCCGGCCGATGCGCTGGAACAGGCCGGCTACGGTGCACTGTGGCTGGGCGAAGCGCGATGGAATGGCGTGGCCCTGCTGGCAAGGGATGCGGTGCCGGTGGAAAGCCGGCGGCGGTTGCCGGGCGAACCGGCGGATGTGCAGAGCCGCTATCTGGAAGCGGCGGTGCACGGCATCGTCGTGGGTGGTCTCTACCTGCCCAACGGCAATCCCCAGCCGGGCCCCAGGTTCGACTACAAGCTGCGCTGGATGAAGCGCCTTATCCGTCACGCGCGCAGCCTCGTCGATCTCCCGCACCCTGCAGTGCTGCTGGGTGATTTCAACGTCATCCCCACCGAGGCCGATGTGTACGACCCGAAGGCATGGCGCCGCGACGCGCTGTTCCAGCCGGAGGTGCGCGAGCAGTTCGAGCATCTGCTCGCGCAGGGCTGGACCGACGCCCTGCGCAGCGTGCACGGTGACAGCACGATCTACACATTCTGGGACTACTTCCGCCAGCATGCCGAGCGCGACCGGGGACTGCGCATCGATCACCTGCTGCTGAACCCGATCCTGGCGGCACGCCTGGTGGATGCAGGCGTGGATCGTTGGGTGCGCCTGCAGGACAAGGCCAGCGATCACGCGCCAACGTGGGTGACGGTGCGCACCTGATCCGGATCCGGCGTTGTCCGTCAGCACTGTGGTGGGGCGTCCGCTCAGCGCGTCTGCAACGATGCCTGCAGGGCGGCGGCCAGGGCAGCATCACCTGACACCAGGTCACGCCAGCGCAGGACCACACCCTTGCGCCGGCCTTTTTCCACCAGCTTCAGGCCCTGCGGATCAAGCGTCAGGGTGTAGTGCTGGCCGTCGATCTCCAGTTCACGCCGCAGTGGCCGGTCCAGCGGCGTCATCTGCGTGCTGCCGATGCAGGCCGGGGGGCGCGTGCCGAGACGTGCCGATGGCCGCGGACATGCCAGCGCCACGGAAAGTCGACGGCGCGGCTGATGCCGATCCGCGGGCCGATGACCGGGTCCGTCGGCGGAGGTGTGCCGTCGCGGGCAATGACCACACCGTGGCTGCCCGTCACCAGATCGGCGCCGTCGAAGCTCTTGTCCAGGCCGAATGCCTGGGACAGCTTGCCTGGGCCGCTGGCAAGATCGAGGTCGTGCCGTGCGGCTGGCCTGAGTTCCCGCATCCTGTCGATGCCCTGCACGGGCTCCGCTGCGCGCAGCAGGACTGCCACGCCCTCGTGTTCCTGCCCGCACACCACGTTGCTTCCCCAGTGGATGCCGTAGCTGAAGTACACGTACAGATGCCCGGCCTCCCCGAACATGCTGGCTGTCCGGGGCGTCGGTCCTCGGTAGGAGTGCGCGGCCGGGTCCTGGCTGCCGCCGTAGGCCTCGACCTCGACGATACGGGCCGCCCGTCCATCGCTGCGTATCAGCAGCGCATTCAGGAGTTCGGGGGCGACCTCCTGCGGCGGACGCTGGTAGAAACGGCGCGGCAGGAGCGTCCAGTGATCGGGCAGCCAGTCAGGCACGGCGGTAGCGGGTCGGCGAATGGGGGATCAGTCTGGCGCTGGCAGGGTGAAGCGGATGCGGACGCGGCGTCAATCCGGTGAACGCGGCGCGCGAAGCGCCGCACGCCGGGCGGCGTAGACTTCCGGCGTCTGCGGTTTGACGAACAGCGCCACCAGTTCCGGGTACTCACGCTTGACGGCGTTTTCGATGCGGGTGATGCAGGCCTCGATCTGCGGCGTATGCCGATCATCCTCGAACTCCGCGCTGAGCATGGCCACCACCTGCTCCGGGCCCATCTGCATGGTGGTCACGCCATTGGCGCGGCGCAGATCGGCATCGGTTTCGGCGACGGCCAGGATGCGCTCGGCCACCGCTGGATGGGCAGGCTCGCCCACCAGCAGACCCTTGGTCTCGCGTGCCAGCAGAAACGCAGTCACCGCCAGAACTGCGGCGATGCACAGCGAGGCCACGCCGTCCAGGACCGGCATGTCCAGCAGTTGCGCCGCGACCAGCCCGGCCAGCGCGAATCCGAGACCGAGCAGGGCTGCACTGTCCTCCAGAAGCACGGTGAACGTGGACGGGTCCTTGCTGCGTCGGAACGCCTCGAAATAGCCGAGCCTGCCCTTGGTGCGGCGGAACTCGCGCAGCGCCACCCACCACGACGCGCCTTCGAAGAGGATGGAAATGCCCAGCACGCTGTAGCTCAGCACATGGTGGGTCGCCGGTTCCGGCTGGCGGATGTGCTGGATGCCCTCGTATGCCGACACGCCCGCGCCCGCCGCAAACACCAGCAAGGCCACGATGAAGCTCCAGAAATACAGCTCGCGCCCGTAGCCGAATGGATGCACGGCGTCCGGCGCCTTACCGGCCCTGCGCAGCCCGTACAGCAACAGCACTTCGTTCAGGGTGTCGACCAGCGAGTGCACGCCTTCACTGAGCATCGCTGAACTGCCGGAGATGCCAGCGGCGATGAATTTGGCCACGGCAATGGCGAGGTTGCCGGCCAGGGCGGCATAGATGACGAGGCGGGGACCGGTGGGGGCGGACATCGTAGGGCGGTTCAAGGAAGGTTGCCTGATCTTCCTGATGCTGCCGTCCCCGGGGCGTGCAGGGCGTCCGTCAGCGACCCTTCGGATTCAGGTAGAGCCGCGCGCCGTCGGACTCGCGAAAGCCAGACCACCGTCCGCCACCCGATGCACGGAAACGGCCGTACACCGTGTTGCTGGTGTCGGTCAGCAGCAACTGGTTACCGGAAAGCACCCAGCGGTTGGCCGGGAAGAATCCCTCTGGACAGCCCGCCGGCACATAGGCGCTGTAGCCGCCGAACCACTCCATGCTCTTTAGTTCGATCGTGCAGGTGTTCCCGTTCTCCTCGCCCAGCGTCCACGTGCCGAACAGGTCGCTGTCACGCAGATCGCGGGGATGGCGGCGTTCCTGGCCCCAGCGATCGGTGTCATCGGGGACGCCGATCTCCAGATCCACGCCGGTGCTCTCGCTGTTCGATTCGGAATGCGTCCGGGAATGGGTGCTGGACTGCGAGGTCATCGAGCCGCTGCTGCCGAAGGCCGTGTCATCGCTGCGCTGGCTTTGGCTCTGGGTGGTCGAGGTCTGGGTGGTCTGCGAGGTCTCGGTGCTCTGCTGGCCAAAGCCGAAGGATGCATCCTGGGCCATGACGGGAAGGGTCAGGCAGCACAGCGCGGCCAGGCAGGTACGCGGGAGCAGGGCGATCATGGCGGGATGCTCGGGAGGGCGACCCGGAAAGCATGAGACCGGCAGGGTGGGAGACCGCGTGATGGTGCCATGCCGGCTGCGCAACGGCACTCGATGGCGGGCACCGTGGCGGTGCCCGTCGCCCCGGTCCCGGCCCTCAGGGCCTGGGTTTCAGCCGCGCCACGCGTCGTCGGTACTGGTAGACGTTGTCGCCCTCGATGCGGGTGGCCTCGGTGCCGCGCACCTGGCCCACCTTCTGGTCCGAGCCGCTGACGGGCGCGGCCTGCACTTCGGTTTCATGCTCGAAGGCGTGTGATTTGTCGGTATTGCGGTAGTAGCGGTACAGCGCCCAGTACAGCGCGGTCGCGCCGGCCGGACCTGCCGCCAAGAGCCAGAGGCCACTGTCGTCGCTCATGCGGTCGCCATCAGAATGAGGATTGCCACTGCTTCGATGATCGTGCCGGCCGTAAGGGCTGCCAGCAGCATCTTCCACTGCTGCACGGGCACGCTTCCCATGGTTTCGCCGGTACGCCCGTTCACCGCGATGTAGTGCAGCATGCCGCCGTTGCGGCCGGGCTGATGATAGGAGTACAGCCAGACCGGCAGGTACATGGATACCCAGCGGGTGCCATGCACGTCCAGCTGTTCCTGCTCCCAGCGGACGCCCCGGTTGTAGCCGCGCACCGATGCTTCCACCTGTGCGCGCGCGATCGACAGCAGCTGGTCCTCCAGCCGCGGGCGCAGCGTTTCGACATCGAGATTGCGCTTCTCGGACGTGAAGCCGGCCAGGTAGGACGCGTTCCATTTCACCGCGTTCTTGGTGTCGAACGGCAGAATGGTGTTGATGATGTTGTTGGTGTTGGCACTGATGTCCAGATTGCCGCGCTCGGCAGAGGATTCCAGCGGCAGATCGTCGACGGTGAAGTTCACCTGGCGCTCGATCTGGTAGACATCGGCGTCGTATACGGTGCGCTTGTTCTTCTCGCTGCCCACGGTGTATCGGCGGGTCTGGATCTCGCCCTTGCCCGCCACGGCGGCGCTGACATTGCTGTCCACGATCATGTACGGCAGGTACACGCCGACCACGTTCTCGGGCGTGAACTGATCCTTGAAGGCTTTCAGGGCGAACAGACGGCGCTTGTCGACGAACTGGCGGATGCGGGCAACCGCATCGTCCTTGCTGATGTGGAACGGCAGTACCGCATCGGGCACCGCGCCATTGGCGATCTGCTCGTTGACGCCGAACACATGCCGGCACCAGTGGCAGCGCGCCGTCATCGTGCTCTCGGTGTTGACCGTGACTTCGGCGCCGCAGCCGGTGCATTTGAAGCTCATCAGCGCCGACGCATCGGCATCGATGTCGCGTGCACCGCTGGCAATGATGGTGCCACGCAGCTGGTCGATGTTCTCGCCCAGACCGAATGCCTCTTCCACCCGGGCGCCATGCCATTCGTGACGGCAGTACAGGCAGACCAGGATGTCCGCGCCGAGCTTGGGCCGGATATCGGTGGCGCCGCATTTCGGGCACCGGTTCAGGCCGTCCTTCAACTCGGTGGCGGAGGTGTCGATGGCCAGCGGGTCCGGGGCGTCCACTTCGTCGCGGATCGCCTGCGGCAGCGGCGAGGTGTCCAGCGGGAAGCTGCCGGGTGGGGGAGGGACGTCCCGCGGCGAGCCCGGACCGTCCAACGCCGCCCCCGGCAACGGCGGCGGTGTCACAGGGCCGGAAGCGGGCAGCGGAGGCGGTCCGTTGCGTGGATCTGACATGTGCGGTTCGCGTCCTGCGGGTTACAGGCCCAGCGCCTTGGCCTTCAACGCATCATAGTCATCCTGGGTGATCAGGCCCAGGTCCAGCATCTCCTTGGCCTTTTTCAGCTTGGCCACCGGGTCATCCGCGGCCGGGGTGGCCGGCTGCTGCATGCCGCCGACACCGAACATGCCCGATGCCATGCCGACCCCCACCAGGCCTGCCGCGCCGCCGTTCTCGCCGGCGGACTGGATGCCCTGGGCGACACTGGCCTGCAGGTTGGAGTTGCCGCGCGATCCGGCCAGCGCGTCGGCGCGCTGCACGGTCTTGAGCAGTTCACGGGTAGTGGCGTCGTACTCGATGGAGACGATCGCCGTCTTGACGATGGCCAGGCCGCGATCGCTCTGCCACTGGTAGGCCTGCTCGACGGCGGCCGACAGGCTCTGCGCGAAGCCGATCGAATCCTGCTGCAGCCGGGTGATGCGGTTGCCCTTGCCCGGATCGTTGGTGTACAGGCTGAAGGCCGGCGCCAGCGAGCCGACCACCTCATTGAACAGCTGGGTGGCGGCAGCGTTGTCCAGGTCGGTGAAGTCGAACACCTTGCCCGGTTGCAGGTAGGCTGCGGGTACGAAGTTCTTCACGAACAGGATCGGATCAACGATCTTCAACGTGTACGAACCGCGGGTGACCGCGCCGACCTGGGTGTTGAGGAAACCGTCATCCCAGTAGATCTCCGACTGGGTGCCGAAACGGTTGTCCGGCAGTTCCTTCAGCGAGACGAAGAAGGCGGCCTGCTGGCTTCCCGGCTGGCCACCGAACTTGAAGCGCTCCCAGCTCTGCTTGATGAAGGTGCTGACCAGGCCATCGCCGGCGAAGAGGGACTGCGAGTTCAGGTCGTCCGAGCGCCATTCGTATCCGCCCGGTTCGGCGACGAAGGCGGTGATGGCACCGTCCTGGAACAGCAGCAGGCCGTAGCCCTCGGGCACGACGATCTTCGAGCCGTTGCTGATGATGTTGGACGACCCCTGGGTGTTGGAGCCGCGCCCGGCATTGGTGCCCTGCGGGACCGCAGCGAACAGCGCTGCGGTGGCCGGCAGGCCGGTGGGCACGGTGTAGAAATCCTTCCACTGGTCGGCCAGCACACCACCGACCGCACCCTTCACCGCCTGTACCAGACCCATGGCCAACTCCCTGTTGTTGCGTGGACAGGCACCATGCCTGTCGAGCCCGCCTGAATATAGCAGCGGGCGGGGGCGGGCGTGCCATCCCTTGCTGAATCAGGCGGCGGGCGGCCGTCGCAGCGCCTGCAGCACGGCGGCCATGTCCAGCCCGCCCAGGCCGAGCCGCTGGGCGCGAGCGAAGAGAGCATCGCTGGCCTCGATCAGCGGTGCCGTGATGCCGGCGTCGTGCGCCGCCGCAGCCACCAGCTGGCTGTTCTTCAGCACGTCGGTGATCGACGCCTGCACCGCATAGTCGCCGCGCACCATCTTGTCGAGCTTGATCCGCGAAACGTCACTGGCCATCGGGCCGGCATCGAGCACCTGCGCGAAGCGCCCCAGCGGAATGCCGTGCGCCTCCGCGAAATGCACGGCCTCGGCCAGGCCGGTCACCAGCGTGATCAGGTACAGGTTCACGGCGAGCTTCATGCGCAATGCCGCGGGAACATTGCCGCAGGGAACGCATTGCCTGCCCAGCGGCGCCACCAGCGCGGAGGCCTGTGCGACGTCCTCGTCTTCACCTGCCAGCAGGATGACCAGCTGCGCGGCTTCGGCCTGCACCCGCGAGCCGGACACCGGGGCTTCCACATAGCGCCCGCCGGCTGCGCGCACCTGTTGTGCCAATGCCTGCGAATAGGACGCGGAGCTGGTCCCCATGTTGATCAGCAGGCGACCGGCAGCACGCGCGGCGAATTCGGGGCTGTCGCGTGCCAGCACGCTGTCGATCGCCGCGTCGTTGGCGAGCATGAGGATGATCGTGCCGCAGGCAGCGAACACGTCTTCAACGCCATCGGCCACTTCGACACCGGCGGCGACCGCCTCGGCGTCGTTGCGGCCCGAGCGCGACCATCCCAGTACCTGGCTTCCCGTCCGCGCCAGGTGCGACGCCATCGGCGTTCCCATCACTCCGAGCCCGATGAATCCGACAGGCATGACTGCTTCCGCTGGGGACAAGGCGCCCATCATGCCGCAGGGCGCCGGCGACCGGCAGGGATTGACCGCACGCAGTCGGGGACGCAGGCTGGGCCGGCTCATGGCCGCCCGACACCCATCGCCCCTGTCCGAATCCTCGCACGCCATTGAAGGGGTGGCGTGCGCGGAGGATGCGTGGCCCTGCCTGGTGCATGCGGGGAGGCCATGAACCAGAGCCCGGAACTGCTGCGCCGGTTGCTGCGTGCCCGCGACTGCATGGACCGCGCCAGCCACGAACCGTGGCCGGTCGCCCGTCTGGCCGAGGTCAGCGCAGTGTCCGTGGCGCACTTCGCACGCTCTTTCAAGCAGGCGTTTGGCATACCGCCCCATCGCTACCTGCTCAGCCGGCGCATCGAGCGGGCGGTTGCCCTGCTGCGCGAGACCGAACTGCCCATCACCGAGATCGCGCTGGCGACCGGCTGGGTCAGCCTGGGCACCTTTGGCCGCATCTTCCGTGACATCACCGGCGCCAGCCCGGGTGCCATGCGCGAACGCGAGCGCGCAGGGGTGGCGGCGCAGGGTCGGTTACCGGAGTGCCACGCCCGCGCGGCGCGACGCCCTGACCTGAAGACCGCAGTTCTGGAGAAGCGGCGACGCGACAGCGCTGCTAACGTCGCCCCCTGACTGAGGGAGGTCCCATGACGAACAGCGTGAATGTGGTCGGCCTGTACGTGCGCGACCAGGATGAAGCACTCGACTTCTACGTCGGCAAGCTAGGCTTCGAGGTGCACACCGATGTGCGCAACGGTGACTACCGCTGGCTGACGGTCCGCAGCCCCGGGCAGGACGGCGTCCAGCTTGGCCTGTTCCGGCCCGGCCCACCGGTCCACGACGCCGCCACCACGGCGAGCCTGCAGCAGCTGCTGGCCAAGGGGGCGATGCCGCCCCTGGTGCTCGCGGTGGACGATTGCCGGGCCACCTACGAAGCGTGGCGACAGCGCGGGGTCGAGTTCACCCAGGAACCGGTCGAGCGCTACGGCGCGGTCGATGCCGGATTCCGTGATCCTTCCGGCAATGGCTGGAAGATGATCGAGGCCCGGTCCGATGCGAGGCGGCGGCCATGAGCCGCGGGCGCGGGGCTGGCCCCACGCTGCATCCGGTTGACCGGATCACGCCACGGCGCCGGCCGCGTGGGCGGCCAGCAGGGCCGGCAGCTCATCCATGCGCGCGAACACCCGATGGACACCTGCGGCGCGCAGTGCCTCCGGGGTGCTGTGGTGCGGCCCGCCCTCGCTGAAGCCGAACACGGTGGCACCCGCGGCCACGCCGGCCGCAGCGCCGGTCACGGTGTCCTCGATCACCGCACAGCGTCGCGGCTCAGCGCCCAGCGAAGCGGCAGCGGCCAGGTAGACATCCGGATGTGGCTTGCTGCGCGGCATGTCCTGGCCGCTGAAGACATGGCCCTCGAAGGCGTCGAACATCCCGACCTTGCGCAGTTGCAGTTCCACCTTGTGCAGGTCCGCGCCGGACGCGCAGGCGATGCGGCCGCCGGTGGCGGCGTGGATGGCCCGCACGGCTTCAGGGGCACCTTCGATGGCGGTCAGGTCCCGCTCCAGGGCACGATTGCGCTGCTGGCGGAACTCCTCCAGCCATTCGGCGGTGAAGGGTTTTCCCGTGCGCTCCTCGATCAGGCCGGCCAATCCGGCAACGGACTTGCCGAGAAAGACCTCGCCTGCCTGGGCGGGGGTCAGCAGCCAGCCGCGCGCACTCAGCATCTCGGAGAGCACGCGGGCCACCAGCGGCTCGGAATCCACCAGTACGCCATCGCAGTCGAACAGCACCGCATCGAAGGGGTAGGGGGACATCGACAACTCCTGCCAGTGAAAAGCCCATCATTATCGCCGGTTCGCGCAGCGCCGGGTTGCCGGGCTGCGCATGGGATGCCGAGGGCGCGCCGACTACAGGCCCGGTTCCCGTCCCATGCGATGCGCCAACGCGAAGATCGCATCGGCCCCGGCCTGGGCAGCGTCCCTGTCTTCCGGCTGCAGGTCGCTGGTGAACAGGTCCTCGACCGACTCCGGCCCGCACATGCCCGACTGGCCGCACAGGCGGTTGAGCAGCGGAGAGTCGATTCCGCAGGGGATGCCGAGCCGGCATCCTGCGAGCATCCAGGCCGCTGTGGCGACCTCGCTGCCGGCGGGAACGCCCTGCAGCTGCTCGCGCCTGCCGGCCGCCGTCGAACCCATCAGGTTGGAAAGAGCCACGTACGCCTCGCCATCCTCCTGCAGGAGGACGGCTTCAATCAGTGTCCTGTGATCGGCCAGGGACAGATCAGAACGTGCAAGCGGGATCAGCTCTTCTATCTGGGCCACCAGACTGCCCTGCCGGGCGGCCAGGCTTCGGTAGTGCCGGACGTTCCTGATGCTCTCGAGAATGCGCAGCGACACCCCGGCACAGCGCCTCTGCAACCATGCATGGCTGCGTATCAGGGCCGCACGGCGCGCGGTCGGGATGTCGCTCGTCGCGAGTGCCGTAGGGTCGAGGGACATCATGCACTCGTCGTAGATCCGGCTCAGGGCCAGGCTGGCGTCGGCGTCGCCGCTGCGCGAGCGCTGCTCCAGGTCGGCGATGAGCAGATCCAGGCGGGCCGCCTCGCGGTAGCGCGCCATGGGTGAAAGCACGGGCCTGGCCTGTCCGGTACCCGCGGCAGCCATCGACGCCGGCGCACCGTGCAGCGCAGCCTCGGCCCCGATGCCCGTCGTGGGTGATGGCGTGCTGTCCGCGGACCGCCGCCAGCCAACGACCGTCATCGCCAGGATGACCAGCAGTGCAGCCACGCATGCGGCCATCCGGAACGGGAATTTTGCCATCGACCTCTTCTCGGCAATCGGATCTACCGGCACGGGCCGGGAGCTGTCTGTGTGCCTGCATCGGCACGCTCGAGCCTAGCACGCCGCATTCATGTTCAGGCCCGGCGACAGGGGCATTCCCGCCATGTTGCGTCGCAAGGTGTCTCCCACCATTCGCACTGGTACGGTCCGGCTCGTCGCACTGCAGCGACGGGGAGAAACGACGATGCGCAAGATGCTGCTGCTGTTGATCCTGTTGACCGGCCTGTCACCCGCCGCCTGGGCGGTGACCGTCACCACCACCCATCAGACGATACCCAGCTGGGACGGAACACCGCTCGGGGTATTCGTCATCCAGCCGCAGGGACAGGGCGAGGGACGCCTTCCGCTGCTGGTCATGCCCAGCAGCTGGGCCGTTCCCAGCGTGGAATATGTCGGCGTCGCGCAGGCGCTCGCCCAGCGTGGCTATATCGTGCTCAGCTACAGTTCGCGCGGATTCTGGGAGTCGGGTGGGGCGATCGACATCGCCGGACCCGCCACCGTGGAGGATGTCAGCGCGCTGATCGACTGGGCGCTGGACAACACCCGGGCCGATCCCGCCCGCATCGGTGTGTCCGGCATCTCCTACGGCGCCGGCACCAGTCTGCTGGCGGCGGCGCGTGATCCGCGCATCAAGGCAGTGGCCGCATTGAGCGGCTGGGCCGACCTGCAGGCGGCGCTGTACAGCAATGACACCCCCAGCGCGCAGGGCATTGCCCTGCTGGTGGCCGCCGGCCTGGCCACCGGCCGTCCCGGTGAGGAGCTGGCCACGATCAACCGCAGGGTGGTGACCGGCAACTTCCAGGGCGCGGTCGAATCGCTGCTGCCGGTTGCGGCACTGCGCAGCCCATCGGCCAGCGTGGCGGAGATCAACGCCAACCGCCCCGCCATCTTCCTGGCCAATGCCTTCAACGACAGCCTGTTCCCGCCCGGCCAGCTGGTGGACTTCTTCAATGCGTTGACCGGCCCCAAGCAGCTGCAGCTGCGTCATGGCGATCATGCCCTCAACGAGGCGCTGGGTGCGCTGGGCGTGCCGAATGAGGTCTACGCCTCGGTGGGGGACTGGTTTGATCACTACCTCAAGGGCGTGGCGAACGGCATCGATCGTGCCCCGGCCGTGCAGCTGAAATCGCAGAAGGGCAGCTGGACCACCTATGCAGACTGGCAGGCGACCCGTGCCGGCGCGACCCAGTACGCGCTGACCGCGCCGGGCGGACTCCTGCTTCCCACGGGCGGCCTGGTCGAGAACGGGCGCAGCAGTGGCTGGAGCTACCGCATCGGCAGTGGCCTGCCGACCGCCGCCAACTCCGGTGTCGCGATGGTGTCCGGCTCCCTGCAGATGATCAACGTTGCGCCTGGCGCCTACGTGCCCTTCATTGGCCGCAATGCCGCCGGCGTCTGGCAGAGCCCGGTCTACTGGAGCGCCCGTCGCCTGGATGGTATGCCGGAAGTACGCGTCACCGTCACCCCCAGCCGGGCCGACACCACGCTCTACGCGTATCTGTTCGTCGAGGACGTCCTCGGCAACGGGCAGCTGATCAGCCACAAGCCGTACACCCTGCGCGGCGCGACCCCGGGGCAGGCCAGCACGCTCGATCTGCGTCTTGAAGCGAGCAGCTGGAACATCCCGGCCGGAAGCCGGCTGACCCTGGTGATCGACACCGTGGACCTGCGCTATGCCGGCGTCAGCCAGCTGGGTGGAACGGTCACCTTCAGTTCCCCGGCCAACGCACCTTCAGTCCTGCGGGTGCCCCTGCACTGAGGCGATGCCGCCTTCCTTGACGGAGGCGCGTACGGTGGAGGAAGTGCGCGGCGCCGCTGCCAGCGGCGCCTGCTGCATCCGCGTGCCATGCGCCGCATACCATCGCAGGTCTGCGATGAAGCCCGCGATGTCGCGGGCCAACGCCGGGTCTGCCGTGCGTTGGCGCAGTGCCGGCATCAGGGCCCGCGCGATGGCTTCGATGCCACGCTCGCCAGCGATGGCCGCGCTGCCGCAGATGCGATGGGCCAGGTCGCCGGCCTTGCCCCAGACACCCGCCTCGACCGCGACCTGGAGATCCTGCAGGTCGCTGTCATACGATTCCCAGAAGACCTCCAGCATTCCGCGTGCGACTTCATCCCCCGGTCCCCGGCCCAGCCAGGCCCTGAGCTGGAAGGTGGAGAGAGGTTTGGTCACGACGTGATCGAACCCTGCCTCGGTGCACTCCCTGGCATGTTCGACGCCTTCCAGCGCTGAGATCGCCAGGATTCTGGCACGCCCCTGCTGTCGCGAGCGTTCAATCGCGCGGATCCGTCGGCACAGTGCGTAGCCGTCCATGTCGGGCAGGTTGCAGTCCAGCAGGATCGAGCCGAACTGAGGATCCGTCTCGATCACGCGCAGGGCATGTGCGGCGTCTGCCGCCAAGGTCACCGGCAGCCCCATCGCCTCGATCTGCGCCTTGAACATCCGTGCACTGTAGATGTGATCTTCCACGATCAGTACCGATGGATTTCCAAGCGTGGCAGTCGCCTGCGGTTGCAGTGCGGGCGTCGGTGCAGAAGGCTCGCAAGCCCGCGCGTGACGCGCGGGAAGCACGACGTGGAAACGACTGCCTTGTTCGGGGCTGCTCTCCACACGGATGGAACCCCCCAGCCGCTGCGTGATGCGTGAGCAGATGGACAGGCCCAGGCCAGCGCCGCCCAGGGCGCGTCCCTGCCGGCTCTGCCAGTAGTCGGAGAACAAGGCTTCGCGCTCCTCGGCACTCATGCCGATGCCGCTGTCGATGACCTCGATGTTCAGCGTGCAGTGCCCGGACGTGCCGGCCTCCACCCACAGGCGCACACGTACGTCACCGTTGCGTGTGAACTTGATCGCGTTGGACAACAGGTTGACGACCACCTGCCGCACCACGATGGGATCGATCCACAGATCGCCCGGCTCGCCACCGGGCAGTTCGACATGGCATGTCACGTTGCGCTCGCGCGCCTGCGGGCGGAACGCGCGCACCGACTCCTCGATCAGGGGGCGCAGCGCGACCCGCGTTGGCTCCGCTGCGCGGCTGCCTCCTTCAAATCGCGAGTACTCCAATGCGTTGTTCAGCAGAAGACTGAGGCTGGAGGCACTGGCCAGGGCTGCATCGAGGGCCTCTTCCTGCTCCGGAAGCACGGGTCCCTTGCCGAGCAGGTCGGTTGCCGAAAGCAGCGCATTGGCCGAATTGCGGATTTCATGGCTGACCACGGCCAGCATCCTTGCCTTCTCCTGCGCGGCGCGTTTGGCCAGATCCCGTGATTGCTTCATCTGGTAGGCCGCGAACGCCAGCGCCAGCAGGACGAGGGCGGCGGAAATCGCTTCCGTCCGGTAGTACAGCAGGATTGCGCCGATCGAAGGCGGCGTGCGGTACACCGTCTCCAGCCAGCCATCGATCACGTCCCGGTGATGCGCGACCGAAAGCGCGCGGAGTCCGCTGTCGATGGTGTCCAGCAGCGCCTTGTCCTCGCGCCTGACCACCGCACGCACCACGATCGGCAGCTCCGCGACCGCACCGGACGCGACCAGAGTGTGCTGGAAATAGCGACGGATCACCGGGTTGTACAGCGCATCGGTTCCCAGCGCCGCATCGGCCGTTCCCGACTCGACCGCACCGAGGATCTGCGGCACTCCCGTGAACTCCAGCACCTTGATATCCGGATGATGGCGCCGGATCCAGTCAACGTACTGGCTGCCCTCGCGTACGGCGACCACGTGGCCGGCCAGCGCGCCAAGCGTAGCGAAACCGGGCCCCGCCGCTCGCGAGAACAGCAATGTCCTGCCCTCGAAGTAGGGTGGCGACACCAGGAAGCGGTCATCCTGTGGAAGATCCAGGTCCATGACCGAAGGCACAAGATCCACCTCGCCCGACTGAAGCTGACGGTAGGCCTCCGCGGGCGATCCGGTGGGTACGAACTGGAAGCGGACGCCCGCGAGCCCGGCGATGTGCATCATGTAGCGATAGGCGGAAGCACCTTTCCCGGTGGCGAAGCCAACCGCACGCCCTCCATCAAGCTGCGGATCGGCGGCCACACGGATGATGCGCGCCTGCGTGGCGTCGTCGTTGCGGGAGGAGTGATGGACGCCGGCAGCAAGCGCGCAGAGCACAAGCGCGGCTGCAGCCAGCAGCCCGGCCATTCCTGTTGATCGTTTCATCGGCCTTCCAGAGGCGGGCAAAGCTCGTGAGCGGATCTCACGGGACGTTGTGCTGAAGAGGCCGTGGCGGCGCGGTGCTGTCACCCCCCCGGTGCTCCTCCATTTCGGTGCTGGAAGGCTAGCAAAGAGTGCCCGATGCGTCTTTGCAACTAATTGTATTGGAGAACCTGAACGAGCCGTACATCATTCGTGCCCCGGCCCGCTGCTGCCGTCCCACTACACGAGGTGCCAACGCGACTCTGGGCGTGCCCCATCGGCAGACACGCTCACTCCAGTCCCAAGTCCGATGCGAACCTGAAGAGTTCGGCATTGCTGCTTACGCCGAGCTTGCGCATTGCTGCACGCTTCTGGGTGCTGACCGTCTGCTTGGTGATCGCCAGCTCGAGCGCGATCTCGTTCACACCCTTGCCCGCCAGGAACAGATGTACCACCTGCGCTTCGCGGGGCGAGAGCAGTTCGCCAGCGGAGTCGAATCCGTTCACATCCCGGCTGGCCAGGATGGCAGGTGAGAAATACCGGCGCCCCTGTGATGCGGCCAGCAGTGCTCTGGCGACATGGTGCAGGTCATCCGACTTGCTGACCACCGCAGCCACCCCGCGCGTGAGCAGAACCTGGATGATCGGCCACTGGTCCAGCGCGGTGAGAACCACGATGCGCAGTGCCGGGTACCTGCTGCACAACGTATCCACCAACGCCAGGCCATCGCAGCCGTCGCCAGCGGGCATGGAGTAGTCGACGACGGCAACATCGGCAGGCTGGACAGCGAGGAGGTCCAGCAGTTCGACGCCGTTTGCAACGCTGGCCAGGCATTGGAATCCTGCCTGCTCATCGACGATCGCCTCAACCGCAAAGCGCGTAATTGGATGATCGTCGGCAATGACAACATCCTCGACTCGGTCTCTCATGGTGTTTTCCTTCGCATTGCGTTTTCGCGAACAGGAAACTTCACGGCCAACCTGACAAGCGTCAACAGAAGGAGGCGCGAAACATGCCTGTCGAATTCATCATCGCCGATGATCACCCCGTGGTCACCATCGGCGTTGCCCGGCTCATCGCCGCACACCCGGACCTGTCCCTGCGGGGGTGTGCCAGGAATTCGAGCGAGCTCGTCAACCTGCTGGCCACCACCAGCGTGCAGGTCGCGGTGATCGACTACTCGATGCCGGGTGGCGAGTACGGAGACGGTCTGTCATTGATCCGCTTCCTCCTGCGACGCTTTCCTCGCACGGCGCTCGTCCTGCTCACCGGGAACGACAGCAGCCACATCATCGAGCATGCGCAGCGGGCCGGCGTGAAATGCATCGTTGCCAAGTCCGATCCGCTGGAGTACCTGCCACCGGCCATTCTCGCCGCGGCGGTCGGCAGGAACCACCTGTCGCCGCGGATGCTCGAACTCGCTTCGCTGCATGAGCAGTCACCGGGCGTGGTGCTGTCGGGGCGCGAGCTGGAGGTCCTGCGCCTTCTGGTCGAAGGCTACAGCCAGCGCGAGGTGGCCCGCCAGTTGTGCCGCAGCGTACAGACGATCAGTGCACAGAAGCGCTCGGCGATGAAGAAGCTCGGCCTCAACAGCACCATCGATGTCCATCGCTATGCTGCTGCCAATGGCTGGGTGACCTGTGCCGATGGCGGATAGGCCTGCGGCATTTGCAAACTAGTTCGATTGTGGAAGTGAACTGCCATCCATACAGTGACTGCAACTTAACTCGTAGTCCGGGGGAGCGGAATGACCATTGAACTGGATGCCTGCGTAGCCGGAGTGCTTGCACGGTTCGCTGCACTGGATGTCGAGCAGCAGCGGTGGTTCCTTGATTCATTGAACGGCTACATGTATGCATCCGCGCCGCAGCGGAGGCAGCTGCGCAGCACGTGGGAGAACCATCGTCACGACGAGGTGGGCGGTCGCAGCGCCGTGTCCCGGCAGGCCTAGGCGGCCACGCGGGTGGAGTGGGGCGCCCGCACATCATCGCTGTTCCGTGACGCCCACGATCTGCACCGATTCCCGATACAGTGCAGCAACGCCGGACCTCGCCGCGCTTGCCTGCTCCAGTAGTGTCTCTTCCACGGGCAGAAGCCCGGAGCGACATGCCTGCACCACGTCCTTGCACTCCATCATCATCCACTTCGTCTGACTGTCGTCCATCACGATTCTCGACAGCACGCGCGAGGCTTTGCGCAATGCGATCTCCCGCGATGTCGCATGGGCACAGACGTAGGCGTAGAGCGGGGGCGCGAGGCCATGGTGATCACGCCGCAGGTCGAACTTCATCAGAAAGCACACACGCATCCGAACACCGCATCTCCGGCCTGGTCAAACGGAGCGCCATCGCGCCGACAGTGCAGCTCCAGCGCGTTTCGCTGCAGTGCAATATGGCAACAGTGCAATCAAGTCCGCGTTCTTTCCATAGAACTTTTATCAATCATCCGCTGCTGAACAGAGGGGTGGGGCAGTCGGCGCTGAATTTCGGAGTTGTTCGATTGAGCGCCTGGACTGGCAGTCATAGCATGAGCGGCGCGCCGGCACGGGGAACGGTCGGTGGCCATCACCTACATGGATCATGTCGAGGGGTAAGACGATGTTCGCAGCGGGAGCCGGAGTACTGTCGGACCTGCGTCACTGCCTGTGCCGTGGCTCCGCAACGACGCCGCGCAATGACGCTGCCATCGTGGATCCATCATCTGCATCCGAAGACGTGGGGGTGCGGAGCGCCATTGCCTTCCTGTGTCGATTCCCTGATCGCGATGTGCCGGTGATCACCAGCCGGTTCATGGGCCGGTCGCTGACGGTCAGTATCGGGCTGGAGCCCCGGGGCGTCGGTCACGGAGGAAGGCCGCCCACGGCAGCAGAACTGCGCGCACTCCGCAGCGCGTGCGGCCGCGGTCGCATCCACACTGTCGCCATCGCCACACGCACTGCGGCGCCGATCACGCTGCACGGCATGTTCCGCTCGGTGCCCGATGGCGAAGGCGTGCTGATTCTGTGCGCTGACGATGGGGTCCGCCGGCACGTGATCGATCTGATGGGGTTGTCAAACTACTGTTCCAGCTGCGGCATCATCACGTAATTCGACGGTACAGCGCGCACTGCACAAACCTGAGCCGTTCATCCGCTCGGCCCGGAACTTCGAATTATTCGGAAAAGTTGCATACCCAGGGAGAGTACCCCTCCCTATCGTAGCGCCCTTCAGTGAAGGCGGTGTCGGCAGCGCCACACCCCGGCCTCAAGGGAGCCTCGATGAAACGCCTCATTCTTCTGGGCGCAGCGTTGCTGTTGCCCACGTTCGCCAGCGCCGAAATGCCATCGATCCACGTCGGGGCGATGTACGAGTATCTGCTGCCCGACCAGGGCGCATTGCTGAAGCGTGTCCGCAACAGCGGTGACGCCACGGCATTCGTGCGTGTGCAGGTCACCGAGGTGCGCTACACGGAGGACAACACGCCTTACGAGGTCGATGTGGAGCCTGGCCTGTACGGCGGTGACGGCAGTGCGCTGATTGCCAGCCCTTCGCGCCTCATCGTTCCCCGCCAGGGGCAGCAGGCCACGCGGCTGCTCTTCCACGGCAATCGTGACAAGGAGCGCTACTACCGGGTGCGCTTCGTGCCTGTGCTGCCGAAGAAGGAGGACGAGTTCGCCCTGACCGAGGCGCAGTCCGAGGACTATCGCCGTGCCATCGCGGCCGGCGTCAACGTGCTGACCGGCTATGGCGTCTTCGTCATCGTGCATCCGGAAGCGCCGTCGCCCGATCTGCGCACCGATCGCCAGGCCGACCGCACCGTGGTGCACAACGCGGGCAACAGCACCGTGGTGCTCGACAACCTGCGTCAGTGCAGCACCGGCACGCGGCCCGGGCAATGCGGTGCCTCGCGCAGGGTGCATCTGCTGCCCGGGCGCAGCGAAGCATTCGCGCATCTGCCTGGCCAAGACCATCGCTTTGAAATTGTCGAGGGGAAATCCCGCAAATCCGTCCTGCTCGACTAGCAGCTTCCTCTGAAGCTGCGTCCACCGCCGCACACGTCGGCATTTTCCAACCCTGGAGCAATTGCAATGAACCTGAAGTCCATCACCGTGGCCGCCCTGGCCGCCCTTACCCTGTCGCCGGCCGTCGCCTTCGCCGATCCGGAGCAGTTCCCGCTGCAGATCAACGTCACGGCCACCGTGCCGTCGCCGACCGGCCTGCAGATTTCCCCGGTGGGTGACTGGGCCGGCGAAACCCAGGACCTGCCGTGGAACATGACCACGCAGCGTCTGGAGCCGGTGCAGAAGCAGATCGACATGAAGAGCGGCCTGGGCGCGATCACTGCGCACCTTGCCTACGACGCCAAACTGGCGGCGGACGCCGGTGAAATGCCGATGTCGGTTTCCGTGGCCGGCAAGACCCTGGCCGTGGGCCCGGCGGCCGCCGTTGAAGTCGCGACTGAAGTCGAGGCCGCGGCTGGCAAGCGTGCCCTCGTGTCCATCGCAGCGGCGCCGACCGGCGGCGACTACCTGCAGGGCAACTACAGCGGCACCGTTTCGATGATGTTCGAAAGCCGTTCGCCGTAAGCACAGTCCTGTGCAGACCGGGCGCGCCCGTGCCCCTTTGGAGCGCGGGCGCGCCCGTCAGTCTTACTCAACAAGAAGCCATCATGTCTCCGCGCATCCTCCCTTTCGCCATTACCCTCGCGCTGTTCTGCACCGCGCCTGCCGTGCTGGCTGCCGAGGGCGCGCTGGACACACTGAATCTGCTGGAGCAGTCCGATGCCCTGCCGGATGACTTCCGCGATCACTTCTTCGATGTGCCGCTGGTGGTCAGGGTAGAGCGGGACGGCGAGTATCTCGGCGACGCGCGCGCCGTGCTTACCCGCGGCAACGCGGTGTCGTTGCTGGAGTTCACCGATGCGCACGGCAGCACCCAGCCCGAGAGCGAGCGCGAGCGTTGGCTGGCCGTGCTGGCCTCCCCACATGCCCTCGGCCCGTGCACGAAGGCGTGCCGCGATGGGCTCGCCGGCCTGCACTACAGCCTCGAGAGCTCCCTGCTTTCAATCGCCTCTGAAGCGGCCGGCCAGGCGTTGGCGGTGCAGCGCCACCTGTCGCTGCCCGATTCCGGCAGCAGCGGCCTGATCCTGCGCCACCAGTTGAATGCCTATGGCGGAGAGGGCCAGCGGGCTGCCGGTCGCTACGCGCTCGCCGCACAGGGCAGCGTCGGCAACTGGACACTGGACGCCAGCTACCAGGCGGACCGCAGCGGCGAGGATGATCGTCGCGTCCGCCATGTTCTGCAGTCGCTGCACGCGCAGCGTGAGTTCAAGGATCATTTCCTGCGTGCAGGATGGTTCCTCCCGAATTTCGACGGCGTTACACGGCAGCCCCGTGGCGCCGGACGCACCCGTTTCACCACCTTCGGGGTCATGGCCGGTTCGTCCGATACGCTGCTGGTCGACAGTCGTTCGCCCAGCCTGTACCCGGTATATGTGACTGCCAACCGCGAGGGCAGCGTCGAGGTCTACCGTGACGGCAGCCTGATCCTGACCCAGGCGGTCCGTCCGGGGCTTCAGCAGGTGGAGACGCGACGTCTGCCTGGCGGCATCTATGAAGTGGAACTGCGTGTGATCGAGGACGGACGCGAAACGTCACGGACAACGTCCATCATCCACAAACCCGCCCAGTGGCGCGATCCCAGCCGGCGTTGGCGCTACAGTGCCTTTGCCGGCGTGCAGGACAGCCTGCTGGACAGCTTCGATGATCCCGGCGCAGGCCGGCCTGCCGTGGGCGGCGTGGTCAACTATCTTGCGCATCCGCGTGCGGTACTTGGCGTTGCCGTGCAATCCATCGGGGACGAGCGCTCGCTTGCCGGTTCAGTCGACTGGCAGGTCAATGACTGGGCCAATGTCTACACGAACGCCTATACCTCCAACCGGACCGGAAAGGGCGTGGACCTGCAGGGTCTGCTGCGCTACCGCAATGGCAGCGTGGTCGCCTCGCATACGCGGAGCTGGCAGGTGCAGGGCGACCTCATCGAGCCTCCGCCGTTTCCCGGGTACACCAGCTCGCCCGTGCGCGAGGGCTGGCTGCGCACCTCGGCAGTCGGGGTCAACCACGGGTTCGGCCGGCATGGCCAGGTCTCGGCCCGGGTCTCACACAGCCAGGGCATCAGCCGCGGCACCGGCTTCGACCTTTCTTTCAGCCGCCGGCAGATGTTGTTCGGCAGCGACGCCAACTGGCGGGCCTCGGTCTTCGATCGCCCCGGCAGCATCAGCTCGGGCCTGCGACGCAATCGTGGCGTGGAGTTCACCCTGAACATCGCGCTCGGCCAGGACGGGCGGCGCTACAGCGGCAGCCTTGGCTCACGTACCGGGGCCCGGGGCGGTCGTGACGTCTACGCCAGTGCGGGTGTGCAGCAGAGCTTCGCAGGCAGCATCGTGCGCAGTGTCGCCGGGCAGGCCACCGTGGACAGCACGGGCATCGGCCTGGGCGGCAACGCCCACTTCGAGTCGGCTGCACTGCGCGGGGATCTCCATCTGCAGCGCTCTTCGCTGGACGGTGGTGTGAGCGGGGGCGTCAATCTGGAAAGTACGCTTGCCGTGGGCGGAGGCACCCTGGCGATCGCAGGCGACGGCCAAGCCAGCACGGTTGACACCGGCATGATCATCGATGTGCGTTCGGACCTGGCCGGCGCCACGATCCGCGCGCACGACAGCCGGGGCGGCTCCCACATCCTGCGCCCCGGCCGCAATCTGCTGCCGGTGTCCGCCTACAGGCCCGGGTCGATCCAGCTCGAATTCGATGATCACCATGCGCCTGCCGCCGCGATCCAGCCGTCGGTGCTGCCCTATCACCTCAACAAGGGTGGCATCGCCTACAACCAGGTCGATGTCGTCAGCACGATCACCGTGCTGGGTCACCTGCAGGATGCCCAGGGGCGGCCGTTGGCCGGTGCGCACGTGATCAATCATGCCGGGCGCAGTGTCGCCGAGGCCGATGGCTTCTTCGCCCTGGAGATGAACAGCCGGATGCCGACGCTGGTGGTGCGTCATCCGGACATCAGCACGTGCAGTTTCGAGCTGGATGGCCGCACAACCCGCCCGCGTGGGGAGATGTGGATGGCCGGCATCCTCAGATGTCCACCTTCGGCCTTGGCCGCACAGGCTGCGGCCGGCCACGCTGGAGAAGCGCCATGATGTTCCTTGCGCACTACCGCCTTCTTCGCCGGCTTGCCCTTGGCATGCTGATGCTGCTGCCAGCGCTGGCCGCGCAGGCGGGCGACGTGTACATCACGGCCGAGTTCAAGCCGGACCTGGCAAACCCCAACCAACGGGGATTCGTCAATACCACGCCGTGGAGCGGGGTCTGCGCCAATGCGCATATGGCGACCTGCATCGCCAACAACTGGTGGAGCATCGATACGACCGTCCGTGGCAGCAAGGAGGTGATCCGCAATGCGGACTACGGCCCGGATGGCTTTTATATCGCGATGCCGGCACCGCGCACCGTGACCGTCACGTCCGAGGATGGCGCCAGCAGCTTCGACCTCACCCTGCGGGTGATCGGGGCGGCGATGCGGTTCACCGACGAGGACAGGGACGGGGCGTCGAGCGGGTTCTACTCCAGCGGCGGACCGAACAACTGCTCGTATGGGGTGACAGGATCAAGTGCCTATACTGTCATGCGCATGCTGCTGCGCCGCGACGACGGACAGGGCGCCGTCGCCTGCGGCCTGCACTGGGTGAACACCAACAACTATGCCATTCCAGCACTGGATTTCGTCTATGCGCTGGAAACCCCGGCGCCGCTGGAGATGCGCAGTGGCATCTACACCGGTTCGACCCGCTTCTCGTTCGGGGGAACCGGGCAGGGCAGTGACTTCGACCTCGGGCACCGGGTATCCCTGTCCGACAGCCTGGTGAACGTGCATTTCCGCCTGGAGGTGCGCCATGCGTTCCGGTTGGATGTGGCCCCCGGCATGGATCACGCGGTGCTGGCGCCCAAAGGCGGGTGGAGCCAGTGGACCGACCATGGCATCGCACCGGCGCGGCTGCAGCAGGAAGTTCCGTTCCACATCAGCAGTTCGGGCCAGTTCAGTGTCTCGATGCAGTGCGAGCACCTGCAGGCAGACGGGCGCTGCGGGATCCGCAATACGAGTGTTGATGCCGATGACGTTCCGTTGGATGTCAGCCTGACATTGCCAGGTTTTCGTGATCGCGCGAGCGGCCGCCAGGTGGTGGATCTGCCGCTGCGGGTGAACCAGCCTCCGCCTGTATTCACCGCCGATGCCGTCATCATCGGGCGTTCGTCGACGCTTCGGTTCGCCGTGAACGGCGAGCCGGTACGGAAGATGCTGGATCACCCGGGCACCACGTATCAGGGCAGCGTCACCGTGGTGTTCGACGCAGATCCATAGCGCTGCGACGTGTGGGTGTCTGGCATGATCTGCAGAGCATTCGAACGAGTGCTCTCCATCCGGTCCTTCCTGGGAACCTCTGATGCCTGACAATTCCGCCCCCCTGCGTGTACTCGCCTTCGCCGGCAGCCTGCGCCGGAACAGTTACAACCGGCACCTGATCGACGCTGCACTGGACTCGGCGCCGGCTGGCCTGTCGCTGACCGCCCATGACAGCATCGCTGACGTCCCGCTGTTCAACGAAGACCTGGAAGCAGACGCTGCGGGCGGTCCGGACGGCGTGATACGCCTGCGTGCTGCGATTGCGGCGGCCGACGGCGTGCTGATCGCCACGCCCGAATACAACCAGTCCCTGCCGGGCGTGCTGAAGAACACCCTTGACTGGCTGTCGCGCAACGATGCCGCGCTGGGTGAGGTGCTGTCCGGCAAGCCGGTCGCCATCATGGGCGCCACCCCGGGGCGGTGGGGCACACGGTTGGCACAATCGCAGCTGCGCCACGCGCTGGCCGCCATGGGGGCACTCGTCATGACCTCGCCGCAGCTGTACATTGCCGAAGCGGCATCGACACTCGACACCGCGACGAACGACTTCGATGACGCCACCCGCAAGCGGTTGCACCGCTTCCTGGAGGGGTTCCAGAGCTGGATTCACCAGTTGCGCGGGGAGCGCACGCCATGAACCACACTCGTATGAAACCAATCGGATGCCTTGCCCTTGCACTGGCCGCGATGCTGACCGGCACTGCCTGGGCCGAATCAGACAAGAGCGCCAAGCGCCCGTCGGCCGAGCAGTTGCAGCGGCTGATTGTCGACCGCTCGCCGCAGACTCGCGTCGAACGTCCTGACAGCGAGCGGATCACGGCCCGTCGCATCGACATCGTGGATGACAAGGGCGTGATCCGCATGACGCTGTCGGGGCAGACGCCAGCGCCGATCATCGATGGCATCCAGTACAAGCGCGCGTTCAACGTGGCGGGCATGGTGCTGTACGACGACAAGGGCAGTGAACGCGGCGGATTCGGCACCGCCGACATCGACGGCGGGATGGCCGTGCTGGCGCTGGATCACCCGGCCATGGATGCGATCGGCTGGCGGGTATCGCCCGATGGCGAGGTCCGGTTCTCGATCAACCAGGCGCCGCCACCGATCCGCGATGCCGCACTGGGCAACAAGCTGGTGCCGGGGGTGCAGGTTCCGACGCGCATCCAGATGGTAGTGGGCGCCGACGGCACGCCGGCCATCGCGTTGAATGACAAGCAGGACCGGACCCGCCTGCGCCTGACCGTCACTGCCGAAGGCCATGGTGCCATCGAGTTTCTCGATGCACAGGGCAGGGTGGTGCATACGCTGGCCCCGGAAGCCGGTGCGCAGTAGACGCCGGACGCGGCGGTCGATGGCATCGGTCATCTGCAGATGGATCGCCGGTGGGCTGGCAATAGCCTTGCTGGCCACGGCCGCACAGGCGGAGACTCGGGCGCGCGCGCCCATCGTGCGAACCGATGATGTGACACGCTTCTTCGCGGTGATGGACGCCAGCGGTGGCAGGCCGGATGCATTGTTGCTGCAGCGCCGCTATCTGGAGCCGGGCAGCGATGCGCTGCATCAGTTCAGCGAACTGCGTATCGGCTCGATGCAGCGGCTTGCCGATGCAATCCAGCAGAAGCCGGCGCTGTATGTGAAGGCGCGCACGTGTGCTGCGGCACTGCCGGGCATCCGCAGCGGAGTGGCCCGTGCGCTGCGGAATCTCGGCGAGATCGTGCCGTCGGCCCGTTTTCCTCCGGTCACCCTCCTCGTCGGACGGGGCACCACCGGTGGCGTTACCACGCCCGACGGCGTGGTGATCGGCCTGGAGACACTCTGCAACGCGGACTGGATGCAGGCCGATGTGACGGAACGCTTCGTGCACCTGATCGCGCACGAGTATGTGCACGTGCAACAGCACGGCGCCGCTGTTGAAGTACCGGCGCCTACGCTGCTGTACCAGACGCTGCTGGAGGGCGGTGCAGAGTATGTGGGTGAACTGATCTCCGGGCAGCCCGCCAACAGCCATCTGCGGCGCTGGGCCGCAGGGCGCGAATGCGCCCTGGAACGGGAATTCGTCGCGCAGCGCGACAGCACCGACCTGTCGCGGTGGCTGTACAACGGCCCTGGCGACGACACCCGCCGCGGCGATCTGGGTTACTGGGTCGGGCAGCGCATCGCGCGGGCGTACGTCAACCGCGCCGACGACAGGCAGAAGGCCATTGCCGAGCTGCTGGATGTAAGGCCCGAAACCGCAGAGGCGCTGTTCAGCGCCAGTGGTTGGACGCCGGCGTGCGTTCCCGACAGTACCGGGGCGCGGTAGGCAGGTCGTGCTGGAGCCATGACTTCAGGCAGTGCCGGCGGTCGGCGCCACGGACATCGGCGGGGCGCAGGACGATGTTGCAGTGCACACAGAAATACGCAGCACAGCTAGTCCCATCCGGCTATAGGAGCCCCGCGCGGCTCGACGCACACTTCGTCCCGTGAAGGCCGAAGGGAGGGGCGTGAGATGAGTCTGTACATGGGGAGACTGCGCAGGCTGGCAATGCTTGTGTTGCTGCTGAATCCCTTGCTTGCGGGTGCGGCGCCGGCGGCATCGCCTGTGCCTGCACCCGAGGTGGTTCCGCTGTGGCCGCAGGGCCACTGGCAGCAACGCGCGCGTGGCCCGGAACGGATCGGGATCGAAGGCAGCGCGAAGGGCGCGGTCTCGGGCATCAGCGATGCGCGCATGGAGATCTATCGGCCGCTGAAGCCGAACGGCTCCGCGGTGGTGATCTTCGGCGGTGGCGGCTACTTCCGGATCCAGATCGGCAGCGCCGCCAAGCCGACGGCGCAGTGGCTGCAGTCGCTGGGGGTCACGGCTGCGGTCGTCTACTACCGGCTGCCTGCCGATGGATGGGCACCTGTCTCGCCCTTCCAGGATGGCCAGCGCGCCATGCGGCTGATGCGCGCACAGGCGCCCAGCCTGGGGGTCGATCCGGAGCGCATCGGCGCGTTGGGCTTTTCCGCTGGAGGCAACCTGGCCGGGATCGTCGCCACGCGCTTCGATGCCCCGTTGTATGCGCCGGTGGATGCGGCCGACCAGCTGTCGGCGCGGCCGGATTTCCTCGGCATGATCTATCCGGTCGTTTCAATGCGTGCGCCGCTGGACCAGACCCGGTCGAAGCGGGAGCTGGCGAGCCAGGACGACGCCCAGCAGGCATATTCGGTCGAAGAACACATCCGCAAGGACATGCCGCCGGTGTTCCTGGCCCAGGCCGTGGATGATCGCATCGTGGATGTCGGCCACAGCGTGGCGATGTACCAGGCCGCGCATGCAGCGGGTATTCCGGTGGAGCTGCATCTGTTCGAGGCCGGAGGCCACAGCTGGGGGCTGGGCCGGCCCGGCACATTGGTGGCGCAGTGGCCGCGGCTCTTCGCCAACTGGGCACGCAGCCACGGCTACCTCGGGGCAGCGCCTGCGCGGCTGCCCCCGAACGGTGGCCAGGCGATGCCGGCCGCTGCACCTCAGCCCCAGCCTGCGCTGGACGACGATGGCGCGGGCGACTGAGCCGCGCACCGTACTTCATTCGGGAGAACTCCATGAATTCACTGAAGCGTGCCGCGCTCGCCGCGGCTGCCGGCGGCGGCCTGTTGCTGGCGTCATCCTCCGTGCTGGCCGCGGCCAGCGATACCGAAGCCGGGTTGCGTGCACAGGTGCAGGAGCAGGCCAGACAGCTGCGCGAACAGGCAACCCTGCTGCAGCAGCTGAGCGCACGCCTGGCTGCGCTGGAAGGGGGAACGCAGGGCGCTGCCGCAGTGCCCGGCAGCGACGCCAACGTTGACGCGCAGGTAGCCGCCGCAATCGCCGACACCCGGCAGGACGACCTGGCCATTCTGCAGGCACAGGTGGCCCAGCTTGCCGCGACCGGTGGGGGAGGCGATGGCAATGTGCGCTGGCGCAAGGGTGGGCCCGAGCTGCGCAGCAGTGATGGCCAGTTCACTTTCCATCCCCGTGGCCGCGTGCTGGTGGATTTCAGCACCACCCACGGATCCGGATTCGACGCGCGCAACGTCACCGGCACCGATCTGGCCAGCGGCCGCCTGGGTGCAGAGGGACAGATGGGACCGCTGGGCTACAAGATCGATGCGGACTTTGCTGGCAACGAGGTATCACTGAAGGACACCTACCTGTCCTGGGACACGCGGATGGGAGGGCTGCCGACAGAGATCTACGTGGGCAACAAGCTCAAGGACCGTGGCCTCGACGGTGGCACCAGTGGAGTGAACACGCCTTTCATGCAGCGCAATGCCGTGGCCTCGGTGGGCGCCCAGCAGAGCGGGTACTACGGACTGGGCGTCACCACCAAGGTGATCGGCGATGGCTGGCATGCCAGCGTCGCGGTGACCGGCGACGATATTGGCAATGACAGCACGGCCAGCGACACGATTGCGTATCTGCTGCGCGCGCACTGGAACCCGCTGCGTGGCCAGGCCGGCTTCCTGCACCTGGGCGGCTGGTACTGGTACGAGGATCTCGGCCAGGACGTCGGCAGCATCAACAAGACCTCGCCGATCGCACTGGGCTGGAACGGCAACGTGCGCGTATCGGCCAGTTCCATCGCCAACGTCACCGACAACCGCGCCTGGGGCCTGGAACTGGGTGGGGTGTACGGCCCGGTGTGGGCCTTTGCCGAACACACCACGCGCACCATCGAGTCGCGCACGGTCGACCCGGTCGACCAGCAGGCCACATCGGTCTACGCAGGTTGGCTGATCACCGGCGAGCGTCCCGGATTCAGCAGCCGATCCGGCGTCTGGGGCACCACGCGCGTACTTCGCCCCGTGCAGGAAGGCGGCATCGGCGCCTTCGAGCTGGCGGCCCGCTATGACCGCTACGACTTTCTCGATGCCGCCCGCGGCGGCGAGGGCACGGCATGGACGCTCGGGCTGAACTGGTACCTCAACAACTGGTCCCGCCTGATGCTGAACTACGTTCACTGGAAGACCGACAACAAGGTGGGCAATGCCCAGGGGCCGGATTCCGGCAATACTGTCGGCGTACGGGCGCAGGTCTCGTTCTGAGCCCGGCCGGCGATCCGGGTGCGGCACCCTCGGAGCATCCCTTGACAGGTCACGGCGCCCCCACCACGCTGCGTGCCATGCATATCGATATCAAGGCGCTGAACGAGCGGCAGCTGAAGGCACTCATCGCGGCCGCCGAGCGGCGGCTGCAGCTGCTCGCACAGCGACGTTCCGCGGCCGTCGTCAGGCGCGAGCTGGTCGCCGCCGCCGCGGAATGCGGTTATTCAATCGAGGAACTGTTCGCCGGCGCCAGCGCGGTGTCCGTGCCTGCGGGCGGCGCTTCCCGCAGGCGCCGGAAGACAGGCAAGGTCGCACCCAAATATCGCGACCCCGAGAACCGGCGGAATACCTGGACCGGTCGCGGGCGCATGCCGCGCTGGCTTGCGGACAAGACCCGGCACGGTCGCAGCGCGACCGATTTCCTGATTCCGGGCCTGGCCAGGCCGACGACGGGCAAGGATGTGGTCATCGGGCGCAGGAGTGTGTTCAAGCAGAAGTGATGGGCGGGCTGCCTCGCGCCCCACCGGCGCGGGTCCGGGGCCTGGATCAACATCCGGCCCCGGACCTGCCGCCCGGACTTACTTCACCGGGGCATCGGCTGTCTGTGCCGCCACCATCGCCTGCTGCATTTCAGCCAGTGACAGGTAGCCGTCGCCATTGACGTCCAGTCCCGCGAAGTACTTGGCGATCTCGGGCACGATGGCAGCCTCATCCTTGCTGATCCTGCCGTCCTTGTTGCTGTCCACTGCCTTGAAGGCTGCATCGATGGAATCGGCCTGCTTGCTGAAGCGTGCGTTCTGGTACTTCGCGTACTCGAGCTTGTCGACGCGGCCATCGGCGTTGGCGTCCATTGCCGAGAACGTGGAATCGACGTAGACCTGCCTTGGGTCGTTGCCGGCGGCATGGGCGAGGGCAGGCATCGCACACAGCGCGATCAGAAGTCCGGTCTTCTTCATGAGTCAGTTCTCCCTTGATGAGTGTTGTGTTGATCAGCGGCAGGGGTATGTGTAGCCGTCGCCGCCACGATAGGTATCCGTGCGCCGATCGTAGTTGCCGTAGCGGCTGATGCAGTAATCGGCACGCTCCCGGTTTTCGCGTTCGCGTTTGGCGGCGGCAGCGATCACTCCGGCAACCACCGCAGCGCCCACCGCACCTGCCACGATGCCCTTGGCCTTGGCGTCGTCGCGGCGGTCCCGTTCCCGCTCGCGTCGTTCCCGCTCCTCGCGCTCGCGTTGCGCGTAGCCATGGCTCCACTCTCCGCGATAGCCATCACGATGCTGGGCGTGCGCGTCCCCCGCGTACGGAAGCACCACCAGCAGCTGCACGGCTGCACCCAGCAGCAGCGCCATACGTCCTGTCTTCAGAATCATTTCCCGCTCCTGTGCGGCGTTGTTTGATATCGACAGTAGACGCTGCGAACATTGCGCGAATCTGCCGTGATTTCCCGCCGTCGACGTCAACGGATCAATGCTTCGACAGGATCGAGCTGCGCAGCACGACGGGCCGGCAGGAAGCCGAAGCCCACGCCAATGGCGCTCGAGCAGGCAAATGCCGCAAGGATGGACGCAAAGGAGAACACCAGGTTGAAGCCGACCCTGGCCAGTTCCATGGCCAGGCCCAGGCCAAGCGCGACCACGATGCCCAGCACACCACCCAGCAGGCACACCAGCACCGATTCGATGAGGAACTGCTGCAGGATGTCGCCGCGTCGCGCGCCGACGGCCATGCGGACACCGATTTCCCGAGTGCGCTCGGTGACCGAGACCAGCATGATGTTCATCACGCCGATGCCGCCTACTACCAGCGCAATGGCGGCAATGGAGCTGATCATCATCGTGAGGATGCCCGTGGTCTGTTCGATCGACCTGCGGATCTGCGCGTTGTTGCTCATGTAGAAGTCACGCGTGCCATGGCGCTGGCCGAGGACGCGGGAAATCGCGGCCTCGGCAGCCTGCATGCTGATCGCATCGGACACGCGCACGGTAATGCTGGAGACATGGCTCTGGCCGAGCATGCGCGCCATGACGGTTGTGTAGGGCACCCAGATGCTCAGCACCGAGCCATCGCCAACGGCGGCCGAATCCTTCTTCGTCACCCCGGCCACGCGCAGCGGAACATTGCCTGCCAGCAGTATTCTCCCGATCGGGTCTTCACCTGGCCCGAACAGGCGGTTGCGGGTATTGATGTCAATCACTGCCACCTGCTGGTAGCCGTCCACGGCGTTCCGCGTGAAGAAGCTGCCTTCGCCCAGTTCCAGCCCACGCACGCGGAAATACTGCTCGCTGACACCGTGGATCTGGAGGCTGGCCGTACGGTTGCCACGCATGGCTGTCGCGGTGGTCGCCACACCGGGTGTAGCGCTGTCGATGAAGGGTTGCCCGGCCAGGGCCACACTGTCACTCGGAGTAAGCGTCTCCACCTGCGCGGCGCGCACGTCACCGAAGCCCGCGCCGGGATAGATCTCGATGGTGTTGGTGCCAAGCGACGCGATGTTGGACAGGATCGCCTGGCGTGCACCGGTCCCCAGCGCCACTACGGATACCACCGAAGCAATGCCGATGATAATGCCAAGCATGGTGAGGAACGTGCGCATGCGATGGGCGTTCATGGCCCGCAGCGCCATCCGGAAGGCCTCTCCGAAGCGGTCGCGCACGGCCTGCAGGCCACCACCCTCCGCCTGTGCAGCGAGCGGCTGCGCGGCACCGTTCGATGACATCGCGGCGGTGCGGGTAGGGCGGTCCGAAACGATGCGGCCATCGCTGATCTCGATGATCCGCTGGGCGTGCTCGGCTACGGCAGGGTCATGGGTAACCAGAACCACGGTGTGGCCCTCCGCATGCAGTTCGCCAAGGATCTTCATCACCTCCTTGCCCGATTGCGTGTCCAGCGCACCTGTCGGCTCATCGGCGAATATCACCTCTCCGCCGTTCATCAATGCACGTGCGATGGATACGCGTTGCTGCTGGCCGCCGGAGAGCTCGCCCGGGCGGTGGTCCATGCGGTCGCCCAGGCCAAGTCGCACCAGCAGCTGTGCCGCCCGCGTATGGCGGGACGCGGACGGCATGCCGGCATAGATCGCCGGGACCTCGACATTGCTGATCGCGGACAGCTCGTTGAGCAGGTGATAGCGCTGGAAGATGAAACCGAAGTGCTCGCGGCGCAGCGCAGCCAGTTCGTCGGCGTCCATGTCCGCTGTCTTGCGGCCGTCCACCTGGTAGGTGCCCGCCGTAGGCTGGTCGAGGCAGCCGAGAATGTTCATCAGCGTGGACTTTCCCGAGCCGGACTGGCCGATGATGGCGACCAGCTCTCCGGCATGGATGTCGAGGTCGACGCCGTCCAGGACCACAAGTGTCTGCTCGCCCGCCGGGAACTCGCGGCGCAGTCCGCGCACACACAGCAAAGGGCGCGGCTGCGACTGGTCCGCCATCATGATTGCGTCGGCGGGGAGTCCGCCTTGCCTGCCGTGGCCGGCGTCGCGCCGTCAGCATCCGCCTGGCCCAGGACGACCTGCTCGCCTTCCCGCAGCCCGCTCCTCACCTCGACCCTGATCTGATCGTCCAGCCCGATGGTGATGCGGCGGGGGACCGGATGGCCACTGGCGGATGGCACCTGCACCGTGTAGCTGCCGTCTGCGCCCCGTGCACCCAGCGCCGCGGAAGGTATGGTCAGCACGTTGCGCGAGCGCCCCAGCACGATGCGGACCTGGGCGGTCATGTAGCTGCGCAGGCGACCATCGCTGTTGTCCACGTCGAACTGGCCGTTGTAGTACATCGCCGTACGGCTGGCATTGCCGGACAGGGCCGGTGAAGACAGGCTGGAGGTGTCCTCCCGGGTGATCGATTCGGGGGCCGGCGCGATGTCGCGAAGGGTGCTGGTGTAGCGCCGGCCTGCATCTCCGAGAATGGTGAAGAACGCCTCCTGGCCCAGAGCGGTACGAACGACATCGGCCTCCGAGATCTCGGCATAGACCGTCATCGTGTCCTGGTTGCCAAGGATGATGATGGTGGGGGCGCTCTGTACTGCGTTCACCGTCTGGCCCTCGCGGGCCACCACGGCCAGAACCATGCCGTCGGCCGGAGCGGTGATGCGCGTATAACCCAGGCTGGTCTGCGCACTGTCCACGTCTGTCAGGCGCTGTACGATCTCGCCGTCCAGGGCATCGATCTGTTCACGTGTTGCGTCAACACGGGCCCGCGCGGCGTCGACATCTGCCCTGGCCACCAGTTGCGCTGCGCCCAGCTGCCGCAGCCGCCGTAGCGTCAGTTCCTGCTGTGCCAGCTCTGTGGACAGCGCCTGGCGGTTGGCGCGGGCGCTGCGCTCGGCCGCCTGCGCGCTGCGCAGGGCATTGCGCTGCGTGCGTGAATCGATCTCTGCAATCAGGTCACCTGCCTTTACTTTGTCGCCCAGTTTCACATGCAGCGTTTCGATGCGTCCGGAAACCTGGGCGCCGACACTGACCAGACGCGATGGCTTCAGGGTTCCAGTGGCTTCGACGACCTGTTCGATGTCGCCGCGGGTGACCGCAGCGCGTTCCAGTTCCGGTGGTGCTGGCGGTGCCAGCCACATGTAGAGCAGAGCGGGGACGCAGAGCAGCGCTGCACCGCCGATCAACAGCCTGCGTCGGCGACGCGTGGAAGCAGGACGCGTCATGACGGCGACATCCATAAGCAGCAGATCATCGGGTGTCCTTGCATCGGTGATGAAGGGCGCATGGGGACATGCACCTGCGGACACCGAGTCTTGCCGCGCTGCATTGCGCGAACCTTGCGTGATCGCTGCGCTCAGGCAGCCGCAGAGATGCCGAGCAGAGCGATCGTGATGAAATGCAGCAGGCCCCCAACCACCATCAGGCCCGACCATGTCACGCCTGCCGGGGACAGGGGGTACCGCCGCTGCAGGGCCAGCCCGCCCAGGTAGACCAGTACGCCGGCGCCTGTGAGGTACTGCGCGAACGGGGCCATGTCCACGCTCAGCAGTGCGATGCAGCCCAGCATCACGGCAGTCGCCATTACATGCAGGACAGGGTGCAGCAACAGATGACGGGGGCGGACGAACACGGTCCGCACGGGGACGGACAGGCCGGCCAGCACACCGCCTGCGAGCAGCGTCGCCGTGTTGGCATCCGTGCTTGCGAGTGCGGCCAACGGCACCATCAATGAGACCATCGAAAGATGGGGGAAATGGCGATCCAGCAGCACCTGCAGGCCATATACCGTGCTCTCGCCCGCGCAGCGGACAGCACGCAGTCCGTGCAGGACCGCCTGCGCCGCCACGTACAGCAGGACAGCCAGCGCGAGCGCGGAAGACCCGCGTACGCCGATGGAAATGACCAGCGCGGCGCCCGGGAGGGCGAAGAACAGCCCACCGAACAGATGAATCAGCACCTGGCCGCGTGCGCTGTCGGGTATCACACGCAGCCAATCCGGCCAATGCTCCAGGCCCCACGTGTCCGCCTTCCGCGGGCGGCGCCTCCAGGCCGCAGCAGTCAGGGCCGGGGGGGCCTCGTGCGCACGGGAGGACGTGGCGCGTGCGTCGCCGCGTGCGGCGCTGCCGTCAGACATGTGGCTTCCTTTCGTGACCCGACATCGCGACGCATGCGCGCCGATCAAGGTCATGCTGGATGGCCAACATTGCGCCAGGGTTGCGTCAGCCCGGAACCCGGAGTGGGACATCCCCAGGAATCGTCTGCGCCGCCGCAACGGGCTACAGCGGGTGACCTGAGGCGAGGTTCCCGCCGGCAGGATGCGCAGGGAACTCGGCGCGGATCAGCGCACCGCCGCCTGGCGCATCGAGAATCGTGACATGGCCGCGATGGCGCTCGAGGACCTGCCGTACCAGATTCAGGCCAAGTCCTGCGCCGGTCTGGCGCGGCCGCAGGCGCTGGAAGGGCTCGAATACGCGCTCGCGCTCGGCCTCCGGTATTCCAGGGCCATCGTCCTCCACCTCCAGGCGTGTTCCCTGTACCCGCACAGTGATGTTGCGTCCACCATGTTCCGCAGCATTCAACACCAGGTTCGTCAGGACGCGTTCGACCGCACCTGTCTCGCCCTGTATGGGATGGTGTGGTTCGACCACCACGGCGACCGTGCGCCCCGACTGGATCAGCAGCGGGGCCAGGTCGGCAACTACGCGTTTGGCCAGGCGGGCGAGGTGGATGGTTTCCAGATGCGCGGCACTATCCAGCCGGTGCAGGTCCAGCAGCTGCTCCGCCAGCGTGGCCAGACGCGCGACCTCCACGGACAGGCTGCGCGAGGTGGCATCGTCGGCGGCTTCGATCTTCACCCGAAGAATGGCGATCGGTGTACGTAGTTCATGTGCGGCAGCAGCGATGAAGCGCTGCTGCCGCTCGTGACCGTCATCAAGCCGGTCCAGTGCCTCGTTGACGGCTGCTACCAAGGGCGCGATCTCCACTGGCACGGCAGTTTCGGTCAGGCGGATCCCGCGCCGACTCGCCGAAATATGCTTGGCCTCCAGGGCGATCCGTTCAACCCCTGCAAGCGCCTTGCGTACGATGAACGGGGTGGCGATCAGCGTTACCAGCGCGAGCAGCACGAAAATGGGTAGAGTGAACACATGCGCCGCGATCGCCATCTGCCAGGTGAGTGAATCGGTTTCACCATGGGCCATGATGGTCAGCTTGCCGGCCGGGCCGGTGTGCCGACGGATCACAATGGCCAGTCCGTCGCCACGCTCGTGGCCGCGCAGGTCGCCGAACGGAACGCCCCGAAGCCTGCCGATCAACGACGCATAGGTCGGCGGGACGTTTCCGAAACTGACCGTCTGTCCCTGTTCATCCTCGGCGACGAACCAGGCACCTGGCGCCACTTTCAGCAGTTCGTCGAGTTCATGCGTGCGCTGTACGTAGAGCCGTCCCTGGTTGTCGCGGTGCACGGCGTTGGCGGCGATCGGGGCAAAGGTCTGCAGCGTGTAGTAGCCGCCGCTGTCCATGCGAACCAGCACCATGAGGAGTGTGAAGAATGCGATCAGCAGCGCCAACAGATGCAGGATGAGGGGCTTGATGATGAGCGGCCATTTCAGCGAGGGTTGTCGCCTGCTCACGTGCGCTCCCGCATCAGGTAGCCGACGCCACGGATCGCATGGATCTCCACCCCCGCGTCGGCGTCAGCCAGCTTCCTGCGCAGTCGTGATACGTGTGAATCGAGCGTGTTGGAATGAATGCCGTCGTCGAAGCCATACACCGCCATCTCGATGGATTCCCGCAGCACGGTACGCCCCAGCCTTCGGGTCAGCACGGTCAGCACCCGAATCTCGCGCCGGGGAAGCTCCAGGCGCTCGCCGCGGACGGTAGCCTCACCTGTCATCGGGTCGAACAGCAGATCGCCAGCGCGGATCGACTCTTCCTGGATCCCGGAGGGCCGACGGCCGACGGCGCGGATGCGTGCGAACAGTTCTTCCAGTGCAAAGGGCTTGCCGAGATAGTCGTCCGCACCCTCGTCCAGGCCCTCGACCCGATCTGGCAGGCCACCCAAGGCACTCAGCACGATGACGGGCACGAGGCAGTTGCGTGCACGCAGCAGCGGTATCAGAGCGAGACCATCCCCATCCGGAAGCGTCCGGTCCAGCAGGATCAATTCGTGTGCCCCGTGCAATGCAGCCTCCCGGGCAAGTCCGAAGGTATCTGCCAGGTCCACCACATGATGGTCCCGCTGCAGTGCGGACTTCAGGGCCTCAGCCAGTTCTGGCTCGTCTTCGACCAGCAGGATGTGCATCGGTGGCGTCCAGGAATGGGCGGGAGGCGGCCCTACCAGAAGGCGCAAAGGGCAGGGCGCTGGCAAGGTATTACGGAAACATTGCGCCAACATGGCGTGAATGCACCGCATGTGCAGCCTCGTCCTGCCGGGTTGCCCCGCATGCGCCCCCCTAGTAGCTCCCGAAACGGATCTGCACTGCGCCGTCCACCACGTTCACGACGCCGATCTCCGCAGGGCCGAGCTCGACCACGGCGGGCCAGGAATGGCGGAAACCCAGCGGCCATGCGGGAGGTGTTACCGTGCGCCAGCTCGATCCGCTGTCCTCGCTCCAGCTGACTTCGTTCAGGCACGAGGTCACGAACATCACCCCGCGCGTACTGGTCATGACGTGGGGGCCGCAGCGCTGGTCGGCGAGCGGCGTACCGAGGCCGGCCGACCAGGTCCGCCCGTCCGTCGAGACCTTGTACGACACCGGGCATTGCGGGTCATCGCCGCAGGTCTCGAACACCATCAGGTAGCCACCGGCGGGGCGGCGTGCCATGACGGGCATGCCGGGCCGGAGCTGCCCACCGCCGGGCTGTTCGGCAATCGTCATCACAGGTCCCCAGGTGCGCCCGCCATCGTTGGACAGGCGCTGTGAAACGACCTGGTTGTAGGACGGATGCTCGTCGGCACGGGTTTCATCGGCATACACCACCGACAGCGTGCCGTCGTCCAGGCGCGTCAACACCGGCTCCCACACGCCGCGGTCCTTGCGCCCGTTCGGCGCCTCGTTGCCGGCAAGGGTGCTCAGGAAGGTCCAGTGTGCTCCAAGGTCGTCGCTGGCATAGAGATGCAGCCGGTAGGAGACGCCTTCGACCAGCGAACGCATCGCCAGCAGCACACGCCCCTCCGGCAGCACCAGCAGTTCGCCGTTGTCGATCATCCGGCCGGGCTCGGCCACGTCGGACCAGGGCGCCCAGCTGCGGGCCCGGTCACTGCTGATCGAGAGCTGCAGGGTGGTCGGCTGCCCTTCATTGAAGCGCGTGGTCACTGCCAGCCAGCGGCCATCCGGCAGCTGCGCCAATCGCCCCCAGCCCGCGTTGCGGGCAGCCACGGTGGCGGTGCCGGTCCATGTGATCTCCGCTGCGTGCAGCACAGAGGCGAACCCGGTCAGGGCCAGCAGGGCGAGGCAGCGCATACCACTGCGCAGAACGAATGTGTGTCGGACAGTCAGGCGCATCCAGGTCACCAGTAGGTTGCGTAGAGGGCCACCAGGATCGCCAGCACCGCCAGCGAAGCGACGTTGAACGATGGGGCGGTGGCATAGCTCACATCGTCGGTGCGGATACGATCACGATCGCCACTGGCGCGGGTGCCCAGCGCGACGCCTACGCCCAGCAACAGCGTGACCAGGAACACCACGCCCATGCGGTCCATGAAGGGCAGCGAGGGCCACAGCAGCTTCAGGGCCAGCGACAGTACGAAGGAGCCGACCGCCGCAGCCAGCGCACCGGCTTCGTTCGCACGCTTCCAGAACAGTCCCAGCAGGAAGATCACCACGATGCCGGGGGTGAAGAACCCGGTGAACTCCTGGATGTACTGGAAGCCCTGGTCAAACCCGCCCAGCAGGGGGCGCGCGGTCAGCACCGCCACGATGATCGAGACGGATGCCGCGAACCGGCCGACACGCACCAGTCTGGCTTCCGAGGCATCAGGCGCGCGCTTGGCATAGAAGTCGAGCGTGAAGATGGTGGCGACGGAATTGATCTTCGATGCCAGCGACGCAACGATGGCGGCCACCAGCGCAGCGAACACCAGACCCAGGATGCCGCTGGGAAGCAGCGCCAGCATCGTCGGGTAGGCCGCGTCCGGGCGTTCCAGGCCAGGGGCGAGCATGACCGCGGCGATGCCGGGCAGCACCACGATGGCCGGAATGAGCAGCTTCAGGAACGCAGCGAATACCACGCCCTTCTGCGCCTCACGTAGATCCTTGGCGGCCAGTGCGCGCTGGATGATGTACTGGTTGAAACCCCAGTAGCTGAGATTGGCGATCCACATGCCGCCCAGCAACACCGACAGCCCGGGCAGATCCTTGTAGAACGGGTTGTCCTTGCTGAGGATCATTTCAAAGCGTTCCGGATGCTGCTGCCACAGCTGCATGAAGCCGTCGGTGACGCTGCCGTTGCCGATCTGGCCCAGCGTGATGAAGGTGACCAGCAGGCCACCCAGAACCAGCAGCGAGACCTGCACGATGTCGGTCAGCGCGACCGCCTTGAGGCCGCCATACAGCTGATAGGCCAGTGCGAAGACGCCCAGCAGCACCAGCGCCACGTCCTGGTTGAGGCCTGCCACGCCGGCAATGGCGATCGAACCCAGCCACAGGATCGAGGTGAGATTGACGAATACGTACAGGCCCAGCCAGAACACGGCCATCAGCGTGCGGATGCGGTTGCCGTAGCGCTCCTGCAGGAACTGCGGCATGGTGGTGATGCCGTTGCGCAGGAAGATGGGCAGGAACCATTTGCCGACGATCAGCAGCGTGATTGCCGCCATCCATTCATAGGATGCGATGGCCAGGCCGATGGCATAGCCCGAGCCGGACATGCCGATGATCTGTTCGGCCGAGATGTTGGCCGCGATCAGCGAGGCACCGATCGCCCACCACGGCAGGCTGCGGCTGGCCAGGAAGTAGTCCTGGGCCGACTTCTGCCGGCCGGCCTTCTCGCGGGAAACCCACTGCGCGAGGATGAAGATGCCAGCCAGATAGGCCAGCACGATGCTGATATCCAGGGTGGAAAGGCTCATGGAAGCTCCGCGATGGGTCCGCGCTGTGGGCACGGCGGCACGTCATTGGGGTTGCCGGCGAACCGGGGCTCGGGAACGCCGGCGATGCCGGCGTCGGTGGCGAACAGATGGCCGGCGAAGGGGTCGCGCGCGCGCGCCGTCGCGTCCAGGCCGTCGTGTGCGCTGGTGATGAACATCGTTCGCAGCATGCTGCCGCCAAAGACCGGGCGGGTGGGCTGCGCGACCGGGACGGAAAGCATGCGGTCCTGCCGGCCATCGGGCCGGTAGCGCACCACGCGCGAACCGCCCCAGCGGGCATTCCAGAGTCCGCCTTCGGCATCGACCACACTGCCATCGGGCTCGCCATCCTCAGCGCGCAGATCGGCGAACACTGTTACCGCGCCCGGGCTGTCGCCGTAATCGCAACGCAGGATCTGCTTCTGCAGCGAGTCGCAGAAGTACATCGTGCGGCCGTCCGGACTGAACGCTACGCTGTTGGCAATCGCCACGGTCGGTAGCGGAAGCCTCTCGAGCACGAGCTCGGCGGTGAGCCTGTAGAAGGGTGCGACGGCCTGCTTCGGACCGTTCGTGGGCTCATGCAGCATGCCGAACACGAAGCGGCCCTGGCGGTCACAGGCGCCATCATTGGCGCGCAGACGCGCCCCTGTGTCGGGCAGCACAAGCACGTCACGCAGCTCGCCGCGCGCCGGATGGAAGAATGCCAGCCGCGACGCCAACGCCAGCAGCAGCCAGCCTTCGGCTTCGCACAATGCCAGTGCGGCCAGCCGCTCCGGCATCGGCCAGCGGGTGAGCGCGCCGTCACCGGGGCGATAGCGCCACAGCTGCGCCTGCGCGATGTCGGTCCAGTACACCACCGATTCGCGATCACACCACAGCACGCCTTCGCCCAGAGTGTTTGCGGCCGGCACCTCGACAGTGGCGGACCCGCTCACACCCAGCCTCCGTCGACGATGAAGTCCTGGCCGGTACACATGCGGCTGTCATCGGCGGCCAGGAACAGGGCGGCGCGCGCCAGGTCATCCGCGCGCAGATAGCCCGGCAGGCATTGCGCACGACGCAGCTGTGCTTCGCCCTCCGCGTCCAGCCACAGCCGCTGCTGCTTCTCGGTGATCACCCAACCCGGTACCAGCGCATTGATGCGGATGCGGTCCTGCCCCAGTTCCCGGGCCAGGCCGTTGACCAGCCCGTGGACCGCGGATTTGGCCACCGCGTACAGCGGATACCCGCTGTTCTTGATCATCCAGCCCGTCGAACCCAGGCAGATGATCGAACCGCCGCCGAGGGCGCGCATGTCCGGCACCAGCGCCTGGATGGCGAAGTACTGGTGGCGCAGGTTCACCGCCATGCTGCGTTCGAAGTCCGCGATGCCGGTGTCGGCCAGGGCATGACGAGCATCGTTGGCGGCATTGTTGACCAGCACCGAGAACGGTCCAGCCAGGATCCGCGCTTGGGCGATGGCGGACCGGAGTGCCTCGATATCGGTGATGTCGCAATGCAGATAGCGCGGGGCAGTCGCAACGTCGCGCAGGCTTTCCAGCAGCGCTTGGGCGCCGCTGTCGTCGATGTCGAGAAAGACGACCTTCGCACCCTGCCGCGCGAAGTGCTCGACGAAGGCGGCGCCGATGCCGGTGGCACCACCGGTGATCAGCACCGCGCGGTTCTCAAGGCTGGGATAGCGTGCCTGATCGGTCATGGCGCTCACCACTCGGCCACGCTGCCATCGGCATGGCGCCAGATGGGGTTGCGCCAGCGGTGGCCTTCGGCGGCTCGCTCGTCAACGTAGGCCTGGTTGATCTCGATGCCCAGCCCCGGGCCGTCGGGAATCCTGACGAAGCCTTCCCTGTACTCGAAGGGCGCGCGGTCCACCAGGTAGTCCAGCAGATCGTTGCTGGCGTTGTAGTGGATGCCCAGGCTCTGTTCCTGGATGAAGGCGTTGTAGCAGACCGCATCCAGCTGCAGGTTGGCCGCCAGCGCGATCGGGCCGAGCGGGCAGTGCAGAGCGATGGCGACGTCGTAGGCTTCGGCCATGGCCGCGATCTTGCGGGTTTCCGTGATGCCACCCGAGTGCGATGGATCCGGTTGCAGGATGTCCACGCCACCGGTCTGCAGTACGCGCTTGAAGTCGAAGCGGGAGTACAGGCGTTCGCCCAGCGCGATCGGCGCAGGCGAAAGGGCGGCCAGTTCCGGGATGGCTTCCAGGTGCTCGGAAAGCACCGGCTCTTCGATGAACATCAGCCCGAAGGGCGCCAGCTCGCGCATCAGCACCTTGGCCATCGGCTTGTGCACGCGGCCATGGAAGTCCACGGCCACTCCCACATCGCGGCCCACCGCATCGCGCACGGCCTGCACGTTCTCCAGTACCCGCGTGACCTTGTCATGGCTATCGACGAACTGCACTTCCTCGGTGGCGTTCATCTTCACCGCAGTGAAACCGCGTGCCACGGCGTCGCGGGCGGCACGGGCGGTGTCGGCCGGCCGATCGCCGCCGATCCATGAGTACACGCGGATGCGGTCGCGCACGGGGCCGCCCAGCAGGGCATGCACCGGCACGCCCAGTGCCTTGCCGTGGATGTCCCACAGCGCCTGGTCGATGCCCGCCAGTGCGCTCATCAGGATTGGACCACCACGGTAGAAGCCGCCACGATAGAGCACGTTCCAGTGGTCTTCGATGTGCCGGGGGTCCTTGCCGACCAGATAGTCGGACAGCTCTTCCACGGCGGCCGCCACGGTGTGCGCGCGTCCTTCGACGATGGGCTCGCCCCAGCCGCAGATGCCGGCGTCCGTATCGATGCGGACGAACAGCCAGCGCGGGGGCACCAGGTAGGTCGTGATGGCAGTGATCTTCATGCGGGGGAGTCCGTGTTCGTTCTGTTCCAGGCGTCGATGAACGCGCGCGCGCGGCGTGCGACGTCGTCCGCGGGGGTCTTGGGGGCATACAGGGCGGAGCCGATACCGAAGCCGGCCGCACCTGCCTGGCGGTAGGCGGCCATGCGCTCCGGGGTGATGCCGCCGACGGGCAGCAGCGGCGTACCGGCCGGAAGCACGCTGGACCACGCCTTCAGCACCGGGGGGGGCAGTTGTTCGGCGGGGAACAGTTTCAGTGCATCCGCACCGGCACGCAGGGCGGCGAAGGCTTCCGTGGGCGTCGCCACGCCGGGCGTGCAGACCATGCCGCTGGCGTGGGCGGCGGCGATGACCTCCACGTCCGCGTGCGGCATCACCACCAGCCGGCCACCGGCATTGTTCACGTCCTGCACCTGCGTGGTGGACAGGACGGTGCCGGCACCGATCAGGCAGCGATCGCCGAGCTGCTTTGCGAGCAGTTCGATGCTATGCAGCGGCTGCGGCGAGTTCAGCGGGACTTCCAGGATGTGGAAGCCGGCCTCGGCCAGCGCCGCGCCGATGGCGGGCGCTTCCTGCGGGGTGAGCCCGCGCAGGATGGCAACCAAGGGGAGGGGTTGCATCCAGGCGGTGCTCATGGTGTTTCCTTCAGCGTGGGGGTTTTCTGGACAGCCGCGCGCCCTTCAGATTGGCGCGGGAGTCGGCAATCATGTCCAGCATGGCGGCGCGCGCCGCGTCCGGCTGCTTCTGCCGGATGGCGTCGTACACGTCGAAGTGGCGCGGCAGCGAGTACTTGAAGTCCTGCGCGGTCTGCGCCGAGAGCAGGAAGAAGGTGCCCAGCGCCGCGTCGATGACCGAGAACAGGGATGCCAGCAGTTCGTTGTTGGTGGCTTCCAGCACGCTCTCGTGGAACATCAGGTCGGCCTTGGCCCACGCATCCTGGTCCGGTGCATCGGCCATGGCCTGGTACGCGCTCTTGATCCTGGCCAGCTGCGCGGGCGAACGCCGCTCGGCTGCGGAAGCCGCGGCCGCCGGTTCGATCACCTCGCGCATCTCCACCAGCTTTTCCACGAAGTCCTGGGTGGGCATCAGCGCGCAGCGCCACGCCAGAATGTCGCTGTCCAGCTGCTTCCAGTGACGCGGGTCGCGCACCCGCGAACCGGTCTTCTGCCGGGTTTCGATCAGCCCTTTGGAGCCCAGCACCTTCAGGCCCTCGCGCAGGGCGGAGCGGCTGACGGACAAGGTCTGTGACAGCAGCTCTTCCCTGGGCAGGAATTCGCCCGGCTGAAGTGCGCCGCTGATGATCCGCTGCCCGATCTCCTGGGCCACTTGGTCGTAGAGGTTGCGTACCTCGATCGGTTTCACAGGCATCCCTTTGGCTTGGTGCACCGCAGGCTGCGGTCACTCCTATTATCCGACAAAAGGACGGGTGCGGGGTGTGAGGCATGTGGGGGAGCGTCCTCATCAGAGCTTGAACCGGAAGCCCATGCCCAGGGTCTTGTCCTGGTAACGGATGTCGCGCGGCCGCGTGTTGCCGCTGCCCCAGTACTGGTGCAGGTTGTTGCCCAGCAGGTTGGTGGCCGAGAACACCACCGTGGCGCGCGGGGTCACGTCGTAGCTGATCGAGAAGTCCAGCGAGCTGGCCGGCTCGACCTGGTCCTCCGTTCCGGCGACCGTGGGCTGGGTGAAGAAATCGATGTACCGGCTGCGGTAGCCGTAGGCCAGGCGCGCACTCAGGCCGAAGTTCTCGTAGAACAGCACGGCGTTGTAGTTGTTCTTCGAGACGTTCTGCAGCGGCCGCGAGATCACGGGCCCGCCAAGGAACTCCGGAGACTTGGTATCGCCTTCGATGTAGGTGTAGTTGAACTGCGCACCCAGGCCGCTCCAGGCGCCGGGCAGGAAGTCGAAGGTCTGCTGGTAGGCCAGCTCGACACCCTGCAGATGGCCGCTGCCGGCGCTCTGCGGGGATGACAGCTCGTAGTCCTCTCCGGCGATGACCACATTGGTGATGTAGTTCTGGATGTAGCCATCGATGTCACGATAGAACACACCCGCACTGACGTAGCCCACCGGGGAGAAGTACCACTCCAGCGACATGTCGTAGTTGGTCGACTTGATCGGGCTCAGGTCGGGGTTGCCACTGCTGGCCACGCCCGCACGGTTGACGGTGCCGGGATTCAGCGAGATCGACGGGTTCAAGGCACCGAAGTCCGGATAGCTCAGTGTCTTGGCCGCCAGCACGCGCAGCTGCCAGGCATCGTTGAAGTGCAGGTTCAGGCTCGCGTTGGGCAGGGCATTGGTGTCCTGCGTGCTGCGGGTGATGGCACTGTAGACACCCGTGCCCGCGTCGAACGAGAAGGCGTTGAGTTCACGCTTGATCTTCTCCGCACGCACGCCTACCAGACCATCCACGCGCAGGCCGCCCAGATCGAAGTCGTACTTCGCCTGCAGGTAGCCGGCGCTCTTGCGTTCTTCGATATCGAAGAAGCGGCCGGGATTCTCCGCCGCCAGTCCGTCCGGCAGACCGTAGTAACGGCGCAGCGCGTCGGCGTTGTCGATCAGGTAGTCGTAGCAGGGCGTCAGGAACGACTGGCTCAGTGCGGAGTTGCCGCGCTTGCTGCAGAAGAAGCTGCTGGCCGGGAACAGCCCCACCACCTGGTTGGCCGGGTTGGGCGAGGCGGTGATGTTGCCCGTACCGGCACCGCCTGGCGGCGGCGTGCTGATTTCCACGCTGCCCTTGGCGCTGGCGGTACGGTCGGCATAGCGCAGGCCGAACTGGAGGTTGGCGATCGGGCCGTCGAGGAACTCGAACGTTCCGTCGCCGCGCCAGCTGTTTTCCTCGCCGCGCGACTCGCCCCAGGTCTGGAACAGGCCATTGAGGTAGAAGCGCGACGGATCCATGGCCGGGTTGCCGGCCAGGTGCCAGTTCTGGTGCTTGCCCGAGGTGCCGTCCCATACGGTGGTGATCGGCCCGGCCAGGAAGGTGTCGATGATGAAGTTCTCATCGCGGTAGTAGCCGGACGTACGGGCCACTTCGGTGGACAGCCGCAGCTGGTCGCCGCGCCACTTGAAGCCCAGCGCGTTCTGGATGTCCTGGCCGCGCTGCTTGTGCGCCTGGGTGCTGCTGGCGGCATAGCTGTCGCCGGTCCATGTACCTGCGGTGGCGTCGCAGATGGTCTGGCCGGAGAGCGGCCCGTCCAGGCGGTTGGCATAGCAGTTGTCGCCGACCTGCAGCCCCGTCGGCGGCACCACCCCGACCGGGAAACTGAACAGGAACGCCTGGTCATAATCGTCTCGCACGAAATCATAGAGGCCCTCGACATAGACCTCGGTGCGTTCGCTGGGTTTCCACTGCAGGGCATAGTTGAACGCACTGCGCTTGCGGTCGCCATGGTTGTAGTTGGTGCCCCAGCCATTGGGGGCGGCGATCAGGTTGCCGTCATCGGTACGCGCCGGCGTGCCATCCGGATTCTCCAGGACCTTCGGGAAGTCACCCCACACCGCATCGTACGCGTAGCGCTTGCCGACATAGCCGAAGTTGACCATGGCGCCGATCTCGCCGGCATCGGTGTCCCAGCGGTTGCTCAGCAGCAGGCTGGCGGAGGGATCGATGTCGCCACCGTACTTGCTGTGCGTACCGGTCACGGTGCCGGCGATCTCCGCACCGTCGAAATCCAGCGGGCGGCGCAGCTGGATGTCCACCAGGCCCGCGATGCCGCCCAGTGGCAGGCTCGCCTCGCTGCTCTTGTAGACGTTCAGGCTCTTGATGGCGGTGGCCGGCAGGTTCTGGAAGGCGTAGCCGCGGCCGGAGCTGCTGAAGATCTCACGGCCGTTGAGGGTGCTGATCACGTTGGGCAGGCCGCGGATCACCACCCCGGTGGTCTCGCCCTGGTTGCCCTGCGCCACCTGCACGCCGGTAACGCGCTGCAGGGCGTCGGCCACGCTGTTGTCGGGCAGCTTGCCGATGTCTTCGGCAACGATCGAATCGACGACCATCTCCGCCTCCTGCTTGATCGACTGGGCGGTCTGCAGGCTTTGGCGCAGCGCGGTCACGGTGACCGTGTCCAGGTTGACGGCCTCCTGCGAGCCGGCCTCCTGCGCCTGCACCAGACAGGGCAGGGCGAGGGCCGAAAGGATGGCCAGGGAAAGCACGGTGCGGGAAGAACGAGCGGTCATGGCGGTATCTCCGGATTCCGGAAAGCAGTCGCGGTTGAGTGGCCCGCCTTCATGCGAAGGCGGGCGCCAGTAGGGTCAGAAAGCGGGAACGGAGGTGCGCGGGGTCTTGGCCAGCCTGCGGAACAGCTCGGCTTCGCGTGCCCGGTAGGGCGTGCCGTCGGCCTTCAGCAGATCGTGGAACCACACGGTGGGGGCTTCCATCGTGTAGGGGCGCTGCCAGCTGTCCCACGGGAAGCGGGTCTGGATCGCGCCGTCCACGAACCCCCAGTTGATCATGCCGATGTTCTCGCGGCGGGCGATCGGAAGGATCGTGTCCACGTTCGAGCCTGCGCCGCGTGCCAGCCATTCGGTGCAGATCAGCGGGCGGCCGTACCTGCGCAGCTGTGCAATGCGGGCAACGAATGCCTCCGGCTGCTCGTAGTTGTGGAAGGTGATCACATCCGACTGCTCCAGCTGCGTGCGCTGGATCGCGGTGAGCGATGCGGCGCCCGGCGACCAGTCATCGCCGATCCACACGCCGCTGGTGAGCGGCTGCACCGGCTTCTTCGCGCGTGCCCAGTCGAAGATCTTCGGCAGCAGTTCGGCGATGCGTTCCTGCTCGCCCGGCAGCTGCTTGTCCATGTAGTTGCCACCCCCGGGGTTGTCCGGCTCGTTCCACAGGTCCCAGGCCAGCACGCGCGTGTCATTGGCGAAGTGACCGATCACGCCCTCCACATAGGCCTGGAAGTGCGCGTCATTGGCGCGGTCCACCAGCATGTGGCGGCTCGGGCTCTGCACCCAGCCGGAGTTGTGCACGCCGGGAATCGGACGGCGCTGCGGGCCGAGCACCGGATCCGGGTCCCAGCAGCTGTCGAACAGCACGAGCATCGGGCGGATGCCGTTCTTCTCGGCGATGGACAGGAAGGTGTCGATGCGCTTCAGCAGGCCCTGCGGGTCCTGCTGCCACAGCAGGTCATGCAGGTAGACGCGCATGGTGTTCATGCCGAACTGCTCGTGCGCCCAGCGGAGTTCGCGGTCGATGGCTGCCGAATCGAAGGTCTCGGCCTGGAACATCTCCAGCTGGTTGATGGCGTTGGAGGTGGTGTAGTTCGCGCCCACCAGCCACTGCTGTCTGGAATACCACGCGTCGGCTTCGGCCGGGGTCCAGCGTGCGGCGTCGGTCGCATGCGCCATCGGTGCGACGGCGAGCAGCGTTGCCAGCAAAGGGGTAAGCCACTTTCGCATGAGATGCATCTCCTTGGTTCATGAGCTGCCCGTCCTGGCGTGAGCCAGGAGGCGGGCGGTGCGTACTGCGTCGGATTGCCGGTGCCGTGGGCGACCGGCGTGCCAGCTGCGCGGGATCAGCGGGCGGGCGGTGTGCGGTCGGTCGAGAAGTCGTAGACGATGCGGTTCACATAGGTCTCGCCCGGGGCCAGCCGCGCCGAGCCGAACGACGGCTGGTTCGGTGTGTCCGGGAACAGCTGCGGTTCCAGCGCGATGGCATCGCCCTGGCGATAGACCCGGCCACTCTTGCCCACGGTGCTGCCGTCGAGGAAGTTGCCCGAATAGAACTGCAGGCCAGGCTGCGTGGACAGCACGGTCATGACCCGGCCCGAGCGCGGGTCGTGCACGCGGGCGACTTCGCGGGGCTCGCGCGTGGGCGATCTGCTGATGACCCAGTTGTGGTCGTAGCCGCGACCATGCAGCAGCTGCGGCTCATTGCCCTGGCGCAGGTCGCGCCCGATCGGCTTGGCCGTGCGGAAGTCGAAGGCGGTGCCTTGCACCGGCTGCAGCACGCCCGTGGGAATCAGGCTCGCATCCACCGGCGTATAGGCGCTGGCCGGAATGGTCAATTCGTGATCCATCGCCGAGCCGGAACCCTCGCCGGACAGATTCCAGTATGCGTGGTTGCTGAGGTTGACGATGGTCGGTGCATCGGTCGTGGCGCGGTACTCCACCTCCAGCCGGCCATTGCCCTTCAATGCGTAGGTTGCCGTGACCGTGAGCGTGCCCGGATAACCCTGGTCGCCGTCAGGGCTGACATGCTGCAGGGTGGCGTGATCGGCGGCGGCGTCGACGATCTTCCACACCACCTTGTCGAAGCCGCGGGTGCCGCCGTGCAGGCTGTTCGGCCCATTGTTGACCGGTACCTGATAGGTCCTGCCATCCAGGGTGAAGCGACCCTTGGCGATGCGGTTGGCGAAGCGGCCGACGATCGTGCCGAAGTACTGCGGATTGTCGAGCGTCGCCTTGAGCGTCGCGTCGCCAAGCAGTACATCCGCGTATGCGCCATCACGGTCCGGCACTTCCAGTGAATGCAGTGCAGCGCCCAGCGTCAGTACAGTGGCCTGCATGCCGGTGCCGTCACGCAGCAGGATCGACTCCACCACGGTGCCATCGGCTGTCCGGCCTACCACAGCGCGTTCCTGTGCCTGACCTGCGCCCACTGCAGACAGTGCCAGTACGCCGATCAGCCCTGCCGTCTTCCCCTTGCCAGCACGCATTGCTCAAGACCCCTCTCGATGTCGTGACGCGTACAAAAACATATAATCAGACAATACGCACGTTGCGACGCAGCACGTGATCAGACCGCCGTGCCCACCCGTGGTCAACGCGCAGTCGCGGTCATCGCGTGCAGTGCGGAGAAGCCGCGCACCACGGCGTCGGCGGACGCCACCGCGTGCGTGGCGATGCCGATTTCCGACAGCGCCGCCTGGTACAGCCGGGTGACCGGTCCGGAGCCCACCAGTGGCACCGACGCCGACCTCAGCCCGGGGAACAGCGCCAATGCGTCTGCAATCTCCGCACCGGCCAGCAGTCCGCGCAGGTAAGCGCTGGTCGCCGTGCGCGGCAGGGTGCCGCGGATCATCCGTGCCCGCACGCCGAAGAGCAGCGCACCCAGGCCCAGTCGGCGGTCGGCGCCTGCATGCACACCCTCGGCGAAGGCCGGTCCTGGCTCACCCGGTCCGTCCAGCACCGAGGCAAGCAGGCCGCCACTGGCCAGTCGATCGAACAGTTCGCCGGACATCGAGGTCATGAAGCTCTGCACCTGGCCGTCGATCAGCTGGATCCACTTGGTATGCGTACCCGGCAGCGCCACGATGGCATCGGGGCCGACATCGCCGCCGCGCAGCAGCCCCAGCAGCTCGGTCTCCTCGCCGCGGAGCACGTCCGGCATGCCATCCACGGGGCGCACGCAGGCCATGCCGGGCACGATGCTCACGGAGAGCTCGCCGATCCGGGTCGGCACCAGCTGCTGCGCGATCGAGGCAACACCTGCAGGGCACTCCACGTAGCCGGCATCGATCCAGCCGACATTCGACCCGATCATGCCGGCCGCATAGGCGTGGCGTGCAGCCGGCCAGCGTGCGCGGATCGTGTTGGCGGCCACCACCATGTCGTCACGGTCCAGCGTGGCCACGCCCGCGGGCATTTCATGGGCATCAAGCCGCTCACCGTTGGGTCCGATCAGATAGGCGCGCAGATTGCTGCTGCCCCAGTTGATGCCGATGATGCTGTCGGGGTGGTCCTGCTGCATGGCGGTTCCTTGGCGGCGATGGTGTTGCCTATTGTCTGATTATATGGTTTGGTGGTCGCTCGCTGGCAAGCCTGCCGGCGCAGTTCCAGTCGGGAGGGGAACGCAATGAACGGCACGCTTTCCATGGCGCTTGCAGCGCTGCTTCAGGTATCGACGAACGCGTCCGCCGCAACACCGGCGGTGGACAATCCGCTGCTGGACTCCGGGCCGGACCCGTGGATCACCCGCGATGGGGACGTGTTCTATTACATGGGCACGCACGGTGATCGCCTCGCCATCCGCGCCACCCGCGACCTTGCGCACCTGGCTGACGCGCGCGAAGTCACGGTGTGGCGTCCGCCGGCAACGGGGGCGAATGCCAAGTCGATCTGGGCGCCGGAACTGCATCGCATTGATGGGCGCTGGTACATCTACTACACGGCAGCTGCGGGTGACGCACCCGAAGGCCAGGAAGACGCCCACCGCGGGGTGTTCGTGCTGGAGAACGACAATGCCGATCCGACCCGGGGCACGTGGACCGATCGCGGACGGCTGGCCACGGCACACCCCGGCATCGACGGCACCACCTTCGTGACCGGCGGCAAGCGCTACTTCGTGTACTCACCCTATGTGGGACCGGACAGCGTGCTGGCCATCGTGGCCATGGCCAACCCCTGGACCCTGCGGGGCAGCGAAACCATCATCGCGCGGCCGGACCAGGCGTGGGAGCGACAGGGCGGGCGGCAGATCCTGGAGGGCCCGGAGTTCCTGCAGGGCCCACGCGGCGATCTGTTCCTGACCTATTCGGGCAGTGCGTGCTGGTCGGATGACTACGCGATTGGACTGCTGCACGCCAAGGCCGGCGCCGATCCGCTGGATGCGAGCGCGTGGCACAAGGCGAAGCAGCCGATCCTTGCCAAGCATCCTGCTGGCAACGTGTACGCGCCGGGGCACAACGGTTTCTTCCAGATGGCCGACGGCGCGCCGTGGATCATCTACCACGCCAACCCGGGGCCGGACATGGGCTGCACCGCCAGGCGCTCGCCGCGCATCCAGCCGGTGCATTGGAGCCAGGACGGCATGCCGCTGTTGGATGCGCCGTCCGGGCGCGGTGTGCGGGTGGACTAGAGGGGCCCGGTGGCGGCACACGCGTCCGGGACACCGGGTATGGAGATGGATTGCGATCCGCTTCGTATCATAAATGCGATGAGTGTCACGGTTGTGCCTATCAAGGTTGATCTATACAGGCGCAAGTCCCGTGCAAGGAGCTCCCTCCATGCAGGGACTGAAACCGCAACTTTCTCTATTCAAGCGATTGACGGGGTCTGAGAGCATCCCGGCGGCCTGATGCGCTGCCGCGCAGTGCACCAGGCATCTCTGTAGCCGCACTACGCTTTGTGCTCGCCCGATTGGATACGCCGTTCATTGACCTTCAGATGTGACGCTTCGCACTCCAGGAGCAGCACCATGCTCACGGTACGCAGGGGGCATTGCAGGACAGAGCGTTCGTGAGATCAGGGCACGGATCCCCGGGCATGTCTGGCGGGGCCGTCGCCGACGCGCAGTTCTCGGCTACTTCGTCAAAAGGAAAACTTGAATGAAGACCAAGAAGATCATGGCCATGCCGGGCATGCGTGGCCAGGTAGTGCCACTCCGCCGCCTAGCCCCGCTCGCGATCGCCACATCACTGTTCCTGAGCCAGATCGGCGGTGCGCTCGCTGCCGACGAGTGTGGCGCCGGCACGATCATCGTCTGTGACGATAGCGGCAACCCCTACACGGGTGGCGTCATCTATACCGGCAGCGACGTCCATCTGACGCTGGCATCCGGCGCAGTGGTGGACACCACAGGAAGCGCGCCGACCAACAGCGCCACGACTACGGTGGGCTTTGCCACGGGCACCGCCAATGGTGCAGCGGCGGTCGCGGGCAACCTGGGGGTTACCATCGAGGACGGCGCGCGCATCGTGGTGGGCAACTCCGCGTTGACCACCGGCCAGATGGGCGTGCTGATGCGCGACCAGGGAGCCGGCAGCAACGCCACCCTCGTCAACGATGGCGAGATCGACATCAGCGGCCTGGGCAGCGAAGCCATGTACGTCGATGTCGGCGGCGCCATCGATATCATCGCCCGCGGCACTGTCAGCACCGAGAGTCAAGGCGGTCGCGGCATCAAGGCCGTTGCCAACGCAGGTGGCACCGGCGACATGACGATCAACCACAGTGGAACGATCGCAGGTGCCAGTACGGCTGGTGGCGGCATCAATGCTCAGATGAACCGGACCGGTAATATCAGCATTGTCCAGACCGGCAGCATTGATGTGCGGCAGACAGCCATCTCGGTCGGTTCCAATGGCTCAGGCGCTGCAACTTACGAAATCGACAATCGCAGCGCCATCATCGGCGACGTCACCGGCATCTACGTCGATGGCGGCCGTAAGGCCACGATCACCAACAGCGGTGATGTGACGTCGGTAGGAAGCACATCGGGTGGCTCGGCGATCGCGGTTAACGGCAAGGGCACGCTCATCGACGTGGATCTCACCAACACCGCCAATGTGACCGGCTCGCGTATCGGACTGTCGCTGTCGGCAGCCAATGCCGTCGTCAACAACAGCGGAACGCTGATGGGGACCAACCACGGCATCAGGACGATCGGCCTGGGTACGCTTGCCGCCGGTACGCTGACCCTGACCAACAGCGGCCTGATCGAGGGCGGCCAGGGCGTGCGGCTCGGCGGAAACGGAAACAGCCTCCATAACACCGGCACCATCCGTGGCACGGGCGGCACCGCCATCAGCATCGGCGGTGACGACACGCTGCTGACGCTGGACACCGGCTCCCTCCTGGACGGCGACGTACAGAGCACCGGTGCCAACAGTCGCCTCATCCTGGCAGGAAGCGGCAGCGAGGACGCCAATGTGGCTGGATTCGCGTCGCTGGCCATGAACGGCATCGATTGGCGCCTGTCGGGTTCCTCCACCTTCAGCGACACCGTATCCGTGAACAGCGGTGCTCTGCATCTGGACGGTGCCAGCCTGGTCACGCCGACGCTGATCGCCAGCAGCGGTACGACGTTCGGTGGCTACGGCACCGTTTCCGGCGCAGTGACGATCGCAGATGGCGCGACGCTTTACGGCCAACAGGGAAATGCACTGGCGATGGACTCGCTGCAGCTGTCGGGCGGCAGCATCGTGCAGACCGCGCTTGGCATGCCAGGCTCAGCGGCGTTGTTCAATGTCAATGGCAACCTGATCCTGGATGGCCGCCTGGAAGTGAGTGATCTGGGAGGATTCGGGCCGGGCGTCTACCGCCTGTTCGACTACGGCGGTGCATTGACCGACAACGGCCTGGATATCACCAGCGCGCCGGCGGGCACGGATCCGGCGGATCTGGCCATCCAGACGGCCATCGCCAACCAGGTCAACCTGGTCAACAGCACGGGCGTTTCGGTGCAGTTCTGGGACGGCCCGAATGAAACCGCTGACGGCACCATCAACGGTGGCAGTGGCACCTGGGATGCTGACAATCGTCAGTGGACCAACACGAACGGATCGGCCAATGACCAGTGGGGCGGTCAGTTCGCCATCTTCCAGGGCGAAGCGGGAACGGTTCTGCTCGATGACAGCCATGGTGGCATCACGGCGACAGGCATGCAGTTCGCTGTCGATGGCTACCGCATCGAGGGCGCCGCGCTGGGCCTGAGTGCGCCCGAATCCGTTATCCGGGTGGGTGATGGCACGGCCGACGGCGCATCGATCACCGCCACCATCGCATCGCAGCTGGAAGGGACCGGCACGTTGCTCAAGACCGATCTGGGGCGTTTGATCCTGACCGCAGACTCGTCCGCCTTCGCAGGTGGTGCGAGTGTTCGCGGCGGCACCCTGCGTCTGGATGGCGCATTGGGCGGAAACATCACGGTCGAATCCGGCAGTCGCCTCGAGGGCACAGGCACGGCGGGGGGTGTGACGCTCACTGCGGGCAGTGTGCTGGCGCCGGGCGGCGACGCGGGCACACTTGGCACTTTCACCATTGATGGCGACTTCGTCGGTGCAGGTGGCACCGTGCAGATGGATGCGATGCTGGGCGGGGACGACTCCAGCAGCGACCGTCTGCACATCAAGGGCAATACGTCCGGCCAGGCGGATCTGGTGATCAACAATGTCGGCGGTGCAGGGGCGCAGACGACCGACGGCATCCGTATCGTCCAGGTGGACGGCGCCTCCAGTGGCCAGTTCCATCTGCGCGGACGCGCAGTTGCCGGCCAGTACGAGTACTTCGTCTTCCAGGGCGGGAAGGCCGATCCGAATGACGGTGACTGGTATCTGCGCTCCGAGTACCTCGATCCAGGCGACCCCTGCCTGACCGATCCCACCGCGCCGGAATGCCCGACCGAACCCGTGCTGCGTCCAGAGCCGGGCGTGTACCTGGCCAATCAGAGCTCGGCGGCCTCGCTGTTCCAGCATTCGATGCACGACCGGATCGGCGAGCCCGCATTCGATGATGCAGACCGGACCGTCTGGGTACGTACGTCGCGCAGCCAGGCCGATTTCGGTGCGCTTGCCCGGCAGCTGGACGTGGACAGCAATCGTTCACTGCTCCAGGCCGGAGCAGATGCATGGGTTGCCGGCGACGGCAGGCTTCGTGTGGGCGGCATGCTCGGCGCTGGTCGGGTGACCAACACCGCCACGTCCACGCTCACCGGCTACTCCGCCAAGGGCCGGGTGGAAGGCTACTCCGCCGGCATCTATGCAACGTGGCTGCAGCACCCGGCACAGAGCAGCGGTTGGTATGTGGATGGCAGCCTTCAGTACGGCAAGTTCAACAATACCGTTGAAGGGACTGCGTTGGCCAAGGAGCGCTACGACGCCCGCAGCTGGTCCGGTTCGATCGAGGCCGGCCGTGCGTTCCTGATTCTGGATACCGGTGATTCGCAGGTCTTCGTCCAGCCGCAGATGCAGATCGGCTACAGTCATTACGACGCGGACTCGCTGGTCGAACGCAACGGGACCGTAGTCCGCAGTGACGCCGACAACGGAATCCACACCCGTGTCGGTGCGCGCCTTTACGGCCACGCCACGAGTGGAGCAACCCGGGTTCAGCCGTATCTGGCGCTGAACTGGCTGCGTGGCCGCGATGACAACGGCGTGGTATTCGATGGTGAGCGCCTGCGCAGTGATGAGCCGAAGGATCGCTACGAGGTCAAAGCCGGCGCACAGGCCAGCCTTGGCAGCGGCTGGTCGGGGTGGGGCGAGTGGGGTGCCCGCCGCGGGCAGCACGGCTATCGGGAAATCATGGGGCAGCTGGGTGTGAAGTACGCCTGGTGACGACCAGACGGCTGATCCAGAGGTAAAGCTGGAGGCGGGAGGTGCCGGAGCGATCCGGCGCCTCCCATCCAGGCCGCAGCAATGGCTGGGCCGGTATCAACCTTCGGCGCTGGGTTGACGCATGCGCTACACCGCCGGCACCGTGATCCTCTGCAGGTCCAGCGTGGCCCGCAGCGCATAGTTCTTGCGGATCACCGGCACGATGCGGGTCAGGCGTGGATCGAAGTAGTCCCTGAACAACGGCGGCCGTGCCGAGCCCAGATAGAACGCACGGTCCTGCTTGACTGCTGCCGGCAACAGCACGTCACTGAAGTCGCTGTCGGAGGCGTCAGTCACCAGGCACGGTACATGGCGGAGCCCAAGCTGGCGCAGCAGGTACAGGCGATGGGAGCCATTGGTCAGGATCAGGCGGTTGCCGATCCGGGTGGCACTGACGAGGTTGTCGCTGAAGCCCAGATAGATGACCAGCGCGTGGCTGGCTGCACCGAAGGGTTCGTAGCCGGCGATGGCGGACGGGTCGATCGTCGCCACGTCCAGAAAGCGCAGGTCGTTGGAGCTGGACGCAAAGGTGTAGCTGCCTTCGGACCGGGACGCGCGGACCGGCGGGTGAGCGTGCCGCCCGTTGCGTGCAACCAGCTCCATGATGTCCTGTGCCGTGGGGGAGGCGGGGAAGGCCGCGGCAAGCTCGCCGACATGGCGCAGGTTGATGCACTCCTGGAAGACCACCAGCCGGTCGATCTCGACCATCTGCCATGCGCGCGGCACGTTGTTCGTCATGCGGTGCATCGACGGTTGGCGTGGCGCGTGGTCGGCCAGCGCCGCCATCTCCGCAGGAAGTGCATGCACCTCGACCGCGTCGGCGTCGTTGGCCTCTTCCTTCAGCTGGCGCAGCGCGTCGGCGCGGGCGTTCTTCCATTCCTCCACCAGCATCGCCTCATCGAAGCATCCGGGCGGGCATCGCTCCCTGATGAAGCGGATGAACCTCGGCAGCGGGAACGGTCCTTTGAGCAGAAGGGTGGGCTCAAGGCCATCGTCACTGATCGGGTCGCTCATCCATTTCCCCTTCGAGAAGGCGTGTCGACGTTGCCGGACAGCGACAGTCGTCACACTGAAATAATATGTTATATCGTAACATTTGCATGCCTTGACGGCAATCGCTTAGCAACACGCGCAGCGATGGTGGCTTGGCTGCTCCGTATCCGTGGCACGACGCCCGGATACATCCACTGACAAGAGGAGATGTTCATGAACGAGCTGATTGAGCTGGGTGTAGTGGCAGGACAGCAGAACCCTGAAGACCAGGGTGTGGGCGGTGATCTGATCGAGCTGGGCTCGGTGGTTTCGGAAACCAAGGCACACAACCACGGCACCTTGTGGGATGGCGTGTTTCCGACCACCTCGCCCTGATCCACTGCGGCATGCATGACCTGCGGTGCATGCCCTGCGCATGCACCGCTTCTCCGCCTGGACTGAAGAGATCACGTAATGGAACAGCCTGCGGCGCGCTATTTCCTGTCGAAGCAGGCCCATATCTGTGTCACCGGCGATGCAATGGTGATCCTGGACCAGGCGACGGGAAAATACCTGTCGCTCGACCGCCATCGTGCAGCCAGCCTGGGCGGGCTGGTGCTGGGTTGGCCGTTGCCGGCAGACGGCCGGCGGATGCCGGATCTGTTGCAGTCGCTGCTGCAACGCGGGCTGATCACCGACGATCCGCAGCGAGGCAAAGCCGCGACCAGTGCTTCGATCGCGCTGCCGCGCCACTGGATACGCGACGGTGAACCTCGCGGTTGTCCGCGCATCACCGCACGTGACGTCCGCAGATTCATGGCTGCGTGCATGCGTGCCGGATGCAGCAGGACGTTCCTTCCTTTCAGCCACACAGTGTCCTCGGCGCGCAGGCGTGCGCAGGGATCACAGCGCACGGACGTAAGCGTGCAGGAGCTGGCCCTGCGCGTCCGGGTGTTCGACTGGCTGCGGCCGTTGGCCTTCAGGAAGACGGACGAATGCTTTCTCTACTGCCTGGCGATGCGCGAATTCCTGTCCAGGCATGGAATCGTCGCGGACTGGGTGTTCGCGGTCAGGACCCAGCCCTTCGCGGCGCACTGCTGGCTGCAGCACGGCGATCAGGTCCTGACCGATATCCCCTTCAACCTGCGCCGGATGGTTCCCATCCTGGTGCTGTAGAGGCGCCTCACGCATGTATCGATACATCGCCGTGCTCTGGAACACCTCCTGCGACTCCGCAACCGCCCGGGCGCAGCAGGCGATGCAGCGCATCGAGGCCATGCACGCCGGCATCACCTGCGTGATGAACGACCACGGCGCCGCGATCTATGTCCAGAGTGACAACCCGGGCTACCTGGACTGCAGCCGCTGCGGCTCGCTGGTCGTGCTCGGCGCGCTGTTCGACAGGAATTTCGGCCGGGATACCGTGCCCGCGCGCGTGCCACTGGATGCGGCCGCCGCCGATGCGGCCTGCCGCACGCAGGGAAAAACCCTCGTGCAGCACTACTGGGGCCGCTATGTAGCGTTCGGCTACCAGCCGCAGTCATCGAGCTGGTTCGTCCTGCGTGATCCCACCGCTGAGATTCCCTGTTACATGACGACGGCGGATCAGCTGACGGTGGTCTTCTCCAGCATGGAAGACTGCCTTGCATTGGGCCTGCGCGATTTCAGCATCGACTGGCCCTTCCTGTCCTACTCGCTGCTGTTTCCGTTCCGTGACGGGTTGCAGACCGGCTTCAGGGAGGTCACCGCCATCGAGGCCGGGGAGGCCGTTTCGATCCGCGATGGCGAGCCGGTCAGCCGGCAGTGCCAGTGGGACATCGTGCGCCTGGCCCGCGACGAACCGATCGAAGACCTGCAGGAGGCGGTGCAGCTCGCGCGCTCCACGCTGTTGGGCTGCATCGGTGCCCTGGCCAGCCGGCACCGGCGTATCCAGCTGCAGCTGTCGGGTGGGCTGGATTCCTCCATCATCCTCGCCGGTCTGCTGCACGCGCCCTCCCTGCCGGAAGTGGACTGTGTCCACCACTATGACGACGGCATCGGTGCCGATGAGCGGATGTTCGCCCGCATGGCGGTGGCCGGTGCCAGTGAGTCGTCAGGCCGGCGCTGCGGGTTCGTCGAGTACCGGCGGCAACCCCACTGCGCGCTGGAAGAGATCATGGCCTTCCCGCGGACGGCGCGGCCGGCACATTGCTCGGGCTACCTTCTGCATCGCCGTGATGTCGCCTTTGATGGCGACACCGTGCAGTTCACCGGTGTCGGCGGCGACGCGGTCTTCCTGCGCTTCAAGGGCAACGCTGCGGCGATCGACCATGCCTGGCGGCGCGGCATCGACCGCCACTTCTTGCGGGTCGCCTTTGAAACCGCGCAGTCGGGCGATTCGCTATATGGCGTCCTCAAGGATGCGGTGATCCATGGGCTGCTCAGGCGGCCCGCCAGCATCAACGGTCGCTGGGGCAACCCCTGCGAATGGGTGAAGGTCGACGTGTCCGAGCAGGACGTCACGCCACCGGCCTGGCTGCGCCACGCGCGCAACGAAGGGCATGAGGTGTCACCGTACAAGCTTGCGCACATCAGCCGGATGGTGTTTCCGACCAGCGTCCTTGATCCGTTCGAGGGCGCGGGTCGCTGGCACGGTGTCTCTCCGATCAGCGCACAGCCGCTGGTCGAACTGTTCGCGCGCATGCCACTGCGCCTGCTCATGGCGGATGCGGAGGACCGGACGATCGCACGGCGTGCCTTGCAGGGGCTGCTGCCGGATGCGCTGCTGTCGCGGAAAGTGAAGTCCTACCTCGACGATCATTCGGTCGCGGTCACCCTGGGCCATCAGGCATTCATCCGCAGCCTGCTGGTCGATGGCCTGCTGGCCCGGCGTGGGTACATCGACAGCGCGTCGGCCGACGCCGGCATCCGTCGGGTCGGCCCGGATCATTCGTCGCAGGTGCTCGGCATCTTCGGCCCGCAGGTCAACATCGAAGCCTGGCTCAGGCGCTGGGCAGAGCGGCCCGCAGGGCAGGGAGCCGGAGTCGCCTAGGCGCTCCGGCTCATCTCCTCGAGGTACAGGCTCTCAAGATCGTTGGCGGTGATGGTGGTGGCATCCAATGTCCTGCGCAGCCGCCCGGCCTGCATGAGGCCGATCGTGGTGGCCACCTCGCGCGCGCGGAACAGATCGTGCGTGGCCATCAGGATGGCGGTGCCACGATCACGCTGCCGCACGATCAGGTCATGGAACTCGGCCGACGCGGTGGGGTCGAGGCCGGAGGTTGGCTCGTCAAGCAGCAGTGCCTTGGCGTCCTTGATGATGGCCAGGGCAATGCCGACCTTCTGCCGCATGCCCTTGGAGTAGAGGCCCACGCGTCGTCCGAAGACATCCGGCGCCAGGCCCGCTGTACTCAGTGCATCCCGCAGCCGGGCGGGTGAGCGGTCGTCCACGCCGGCCAGACGCGCGAAGTAGTCCAGGTTCTCAAGACCGGACAGCTCGTCGTACAGCGCCACGGTCTCGGGGATGTACAGCAGCCTGCGTCGCACCTCCTGCGGGTGCCGGTGCGCGCTGAGTCCATCGACTTCCGCGGATCCGGAGGTAGGGGTGAGGAAGCCCAGAAAGAGCTTGATCGTGGTCGATTTTCCCGCACCGTTGGCTCCGAGCAGGCAGAAGATCTCGCCGGGTCCCACCTCGAAGCTGACGTCGTCGAGTGCCCGGTGGGTGCCGTGTTCCTTGACCAGGTTCTTTGCAGAAAGCATGTGGGCTCCTCAAGGGGCCGCCAACCGGCGACGCATCGATCCGGCGGCGATCAGCAGAATCAGGGTGGCGGCGAGCAACGCCGCGAGATCGGCACGCACTCCACGCCGGCCCACGCCGGCCGGCTCCACGAACCGGAAGCGGGGCAGGGCTTCATATTCGGCAAGTGTCTGCGGCGCGTCGCGATCCAGGTACGCCTTGTGCAGCAACCGACGGGCCTGCCAGAACGCATGGACCTGGTCCTGGAAGGCGAGCGCGCGATCCGCGTCCGAGCCGGCGATGCGGTCCAGCGCGTCCTGTACTGCGACCGCGGGCATCAGCAACCGCACGTTGTCCAGCACCCGGCGGCGTGCATCCTGCGCCCGCTCATGCGATTCGATCAGCGGCGCAAGGTCGAGATCGGTCGCCAGCAGGTCGGCATAGGCCTCGCGCACGTGGTCCGGAATCACCGGTGGCGAAGAACGTACAGTCGTTGAAGCACTGCGGCGATGGAGTGCCTGTTGCCTGGCCGTTGCGGCCAGCCGCGCCTTCACGTCGGTCGCGAGCTGCATCTGTGATGGCGGCGGAACGGCCAGATTCACTGCGGCGAGGGTCAACGACGGGGCCATCACCACGATCAGCAACCACACTCCGCCGGCCGCAATGGCCGCCTCCGTGGTGCGCCGGGCGAAACAGCCGATCAGCACCGCCACCGCCAGCCAGAAGCCGCCATAGGCAAGGATGACCAGCGAGAGCAGGCCGAGGCCGGCAAGGCTCTCCGCACCGGACCACGCCGCCGCGCCGACCAGGATCACTCCCGCAGGCAGCAGCACCACGCCGCCTCGGGCCAGCGCCTTCACTGCGATCAGCCGTCCCACCGCGACCGGCTGCGACAGCACCAGCGCAGCGATGCCACGCTCGCGCTCGCGGGCCCAGAGGTCATAACTGGCTGCCAGGATGACCAAGGGCAGCAGAAAGACGATGACGAACGCCAGATCGAACCGGCCTGCGGCCCGCGCTGCCGGATTGCCGATGTCGGCCCACACGTTCCTGAAAAGCTGGGTGCGATCGCCGAGCGCCACCACATCGGCCGTATAGGGATAGGCCTCCGCCTGCCCGATCGACACCGACGCCATCGCAGCCGGCGGTAGCACGGGTTGGACGCGCGGCAACACCGAGGGCGCCTTGCCGACGAACACCCGGCTGCGGTCATGGGTGTGCTGCTCTTCGAGCTGGATCACGCCGATGGCGGCGTTACGCTGTTCGACCCACGCCCTGCCATTCCACGCCGCGTAGGCGGCCAGCGCCAGCAGCAGCATCAGCAGGGTGGGCAGCGCCCGATCGCGTAGCAGCCTGCGGGCCTCATGGCCGGCAACGGAAAGACTGCTCATGGGGTCGTCCCCAGGCGCCGGGCCGAGAAGAACACCAGTCCAAGCGCCAGCAGCACCCAGCCCAGCAGAATGGCCAGGTTCGCCGCCTGTGCCGCGGCAATGCCGGCCAGGCACTGTTGCCCCGGCGTGTAGGCCACGGACCGGGTGAGGGTCGCGATGTCGGCACGATGCTTCTCCCCCTGCGGCGCCTTGTGCTGCTTCACTTCCGCATTGAGTGCCTGGATCAGGCGGTAGCGGTAGTCTTCCACGCTCTGCAGGAAGGCCAGGTGCGCCGCGAAATCGGTGCGGGCGAATGCGCGCGACCATGACTGCAGCGCGATGGCCGGAGAAACGAAGGCGAATGCGCGCTGTGTTGCTTGCTGCTGCCGATAGGTCGCATGGATCCGCTCGAAATGGCGGTTGTAGGTGTCCGTCGAGTTCCTCTCTGCGAACTCCAGGGCCACGCCCCGGAAGTTGACGGGAAGCTCTTCCACCGTGTCGACCTGGTAGCGCGCCATCAGCGCGTGTCGCAGGGCGTCCAGCCGCTTGTCCGCAGGGTCATGGCCATCCACTCCGTTCTCCGCCTCTTCCGTCACGGCGGCCCTGAATGCCGGCGCGCTGGGCGTGGGATCCAGCGATTCGGCCACCGCTGGCGCCATTCGTGGCACCAGCACGGTGGCTACCACCCAGAACCCCAGCAGCACCACCAGCGAGGTCCGCGCCGAGCTGGACAACGCCGAGACACCGACCGTGAGGGCACAGAACACCAGCAGATAGAGTCCGTAGGCCGCGCACATGGCCAGCAGCGCGGCGATGTCCATCCAGCCGGCGTTCTGTCCCGCCACAGCGGGAACCGTCGCCGCCAGCATGGCAAGCACCAGGAGCAGGGAAGCACTTGCCAGAGCAATCAATCGGCCGATGATCAGCACCGCAGGCGACGCCCCGGTGCCGAGTTCCTGGCGAAGGGTTTCGCGGGCGACGTCACCGGACAGCGTGGCGAAGCCGGCAAGGATGATGAGCAGCGGCGCTACTACCTGCAGCGCCCAGGCGGCAGAGAAACCGTCGAACCGGCTGAGGGCGGTGCCCGCGTCCATCGCGCGATGCCTGGCCGGGTTCTGTGCGTGACCTTCGATGAACACCGAGGTGCCCAGCACATCGGTCAGTCCCGGATCGAGCGCGGCCAGGGGTCGCACCGGTGCGGGAATGGCGCGTCCCACATGCGCCGCGGCATGGGGATCGATCACGCCTTGGCCGTCCCACAGCCGCGCTTCCTCCGCTGCTACGGCCTGGTGCTCCTGCGCCTGCAGGGACAGGCGCGCGGCACCCGTGGCAACGGATGCGCCCGCAAGCAGCAGCAGGACCAGGGCGAGCCACGGCAGGCGCCGCTCACGCCACATCAAGGTCAGCTGGGTTGCCGCGACACCGGCAGCTTGCCGAAGCGTCGACGCAGGCCGGAAGCGGGCGGGGGAGGGCGGGCTCATCCGGCTTACCAGCGATGCGTGAGGGTCACCGACAGGAAGCGCCCCAGCGCGGTCGCATTGGTGGGGTCGTAGCCGGTGTTGATGCTGTTGATGATGAAGGGCGGATCCCGGTCGAGAAGATTCTGCACGTTGAGGGCGAGCGACGTGCCTTCGTGGTCGCCGGCCGGGGCGCCGAAGTGGTACTTGAGGTTCAGGTCGACGGTCGTCCAGGAGCTTACGTGTGGGTGGGCGATGTTGGCCGGATCGCGGTAGCTGTCCACGTAGTTCACGAAGACGCCGCCTGCGGCCTGGCCCCGGTCCAGGGTCAGGCCGCCGCGCAGCTTGAGGTCGACCGGGTAGTAGACCGCGTTGACCGCGTCCAGCTCGGGCGATGTGCTGGTCACGCGCCGCGTCGATTCGAGGATGTACTGCCCGGCCAGGTTCATCGCGATCCGCGTCTGGCCCACATCGACGCGATAGGACGCGTTGAGATCGACGCCGCGCTGCGAGGTGTATGCGTTGTTGCGGAAGCGGTTGTCCAGGATCACCTGGCTGCTGGTCTCATCCAGGCCGGCAGGGAGTGCATACGGCCCCACACGTGAGACGAACAGCCCCAGGCCCGACACGCCCAGTTGGCGCGCCTGCTGGATCTGCTGCTGCGATGGATCGACGGTCAGGATGTCCGCGTAGGGGGCCGTGGACTGCAGGAACAGGGACGGGAAGCTGCCGCCGAAGCCGCTGCCGATCCGGTCCGCATAGTCGATGTGATAGTAGTTGGCATCAACCGTGAGGCCGGGAACGGAGGGCGGCGCGAACGAGAACCCGCCGGTCCAGGTTTTCGCACGCTCGGGGCCGAGATCGGGATTGCCGTTGGAGAGCATCATCAGGACGGTGCTGCCGTTGGCCGCGTTCGGGTTCGGCACGTTCGCCACGACCACGGTGTTGTTCAGCTGCATGTCCTGGTAGACCGGCGCGCGGTAAGAGCGGCCGTAGCTGGTACGGAAGGAGAGTCCCTCGGTGGCTTCCCACAGCAGCCCCAGCTTGGGATTCAAGGTGGAGCCGAAGTCGCTGTAGTCGTCGTAGCGCGCCGCCGCGGTCAGCGACAGGCTGCGAACGCCGGGCATCTCCTTGAGCAGCGGGATGTTGAGCTCGGCAAAGGCGGACCTGATCGTGCGCTGCAGATCGAGCGGCTTTTCCAGCCCACGGTGATCGAGCAGCTCATAGCCATCGCGGCGGTAACCGACGCCGACCGCTGCGCGTACCGGGCCGGCGGGCAGGCTGAAGACCTCACCGTCGGCCACCACGTCCAGATAGCGCGATTCAGAGTTCGTATCCGTCGGTGGCGCCGTGCTGACGGTGCTGCCGGTAATGGTCGTGCGCTCGTAGGACACCTCGTTCCTGCCGAATCCAGCGTCCAGGCGCGCCTGCCACTGGCGCGGGAGCTCCAGGGTCAGGCCTGCGAACACATCGAACTGCTGCGTGTGCGGGAACAACCGGGTTTCGTCGGCCGTGCCGGAGATGGTGGTGTCCATCTCGCGCTTGGCGAACGAGCCGGTGAGATTCAGCGTCAGCACATCGCTGAGCTCCTGCACGCCATCGACATACAGGCTGTGCCGCTTCGATCCGGGATAGAGATCGTAGGGCCTGACCGTGACGTTCCGGGAGAAATCCTTGTCGGTGGCGGGCAGGTTGCCTTGCTTCAGGAACTCGTAACTTGCCAGCACACGGCCGCGGTCCCACGCCCACCCCGCGGACTGCGACACCTGGTACTCGTCCATGTTGCCGGTGGTGACCGTGCCGTACCGCAGCGACGACTCATAGCCGGTGAAGTCCTGGCGCAGGATGATGTTGACGACGCCACCGACGGCATCGGTGCCGTAGATGGCAGAGGCACCATCGGTGAGGATCTCCACGCGTTCGACCGCACTGAGTGGAATCAGCGATACATCGACATACTGGTAGCGGTTCGATGAGGTCACGCGATGGCCGTTGACCAGGGTCAGCGTAGTGCCCGTACCCAGGCCACGCAGGTTGATCGCGGTGCCCTGGCCGAAGTTGTTGCCGGTATCACGGTCAACACCGAGATTGGCCACATTGGCACCATTGGCGCCGCCACCGAAGTTCTGCGGCAGCTTCTCGAACAGCTGCTGCAGGGAGGCCACGCCAGTGCGGTCGATGGCCTCCCGGTCGATCACGATGACCGGCGACGCACCACCGCCGACGGCATCGCGGATGTTGCTGCCAATGACCAGCACCTTGTCCAGGGTGGCCGTGGGTGCATCGTCGTCGGTGCCCGCTTTCTGTGCCTGGGCTGGTGCTCCGATCTGCAGCGCGGCAGCGATGCTCGCGGCCAGCAACGCGCGCCTACCGCCCTTGAATACCTGTTCCATTCCCCGGTCCATCACTCTCATCCGATATCGGCCTGCAGCACGGTCACGTGCGCTTGATGGCGATGTTATATCATATCATTTAGCCGCACAGGGACTTCCTTCCCTGTGGACCGCCGAGACGCCGGGGACCGAGAGTGATGAAGCCGTTCGCTGTGCCCGCGCCTGTCAGCGAGATACTGACGGCCTACTGGAAAGCCGATCGCACGCTGCTGCTGCTCATCGCCGGCACCGTGCTGCTCTCCGGCCTGGCCACCGTTGCCGCGCCCTATCTGTTCTCGCGGTTGATCGACCGCCTCCCCTGGCAGGGCGCAGCCGTCCTGGCCGGGTGGTTCGTTCTCTACGCCGTGCTGCTCGGGGTGGGCAGCGTGCTGCAGAACACGGTGCAGTACCTGTCATTCCTCAGCGGCGAGAATCTGGGCTTCATCACCAGTACCCGCTACTTCGCGCGCCTGCTGAAGAAGACCAGCAGCTTCTTCGTGGAATACAACGCAGCGGAACTGCAGGTGGCCGGCGAAAAGGGGCGGGGGGCGCTCAAGATCGTCGTGCAGCTGGGCCTGGTGGCCTTCATTCCCAGTGCCCTGCAGATCGTGTTGACCCTGGTCACCCTGGGCGCGCTGATCAATCTGCAGATCGTGGCCATCGTGCTGGGCTACGGCACGGTGGCCGTAGCGCTTTCCGCGCTCGCTACCCGACGTGCACGCATCCACCGCGAAGCGGCCGTCGAGGCCGGCCAGCAGAACGCCCGCTTCGTCGGCAATGCCATGAATGCGATGGAAACACTCAGGCAGTTTGGCGGCAGCAGCTGGATGGTGCAGCGCTTCGAGCAGAAGGCACAGAGCGTGCGCGACAGCTGGCGCGCCTACGTACTGCAGCGCGTAGGCTTCATCGCCCTGCTGGGCATCGGCCTGGCCATCGAGTTCATCGTCACCTTTAGCCTCCTGCTGCCGCGCTACCAGAACGGACAGCTGAGCGTGGGCGACATCGTCCTGTTCAATCTGCTGCTGCTCCAGCTCAACCTGCCGCTGGAGATGATCGCGCGCTCCATCGACGACGTCGCGCGCTCGTGGAGCATGCTGGCGCCGCTCTCTACCCTGTGGGCCGCGCCCGAGGAACCGCAGGTGGCCCATGCCGAACGGTTCTCCGCCCGCAGCGGCCTGCTCCAGTTCGACGCAGTGAGCCATCGCTATGACAATGGTCGCGGCGTCACCGATGCGACCTTCCACGCCGGACGCGGCGGCATCACCTTCCTGATGGGAGAGACCGGTACCGGCAAGTCGACACTGTTCAAGCTGGCGCTGAAATCCATCGAGCCCCAGCAAGGCCGGATACGGGTGGACGGTACCGACCTGGCACGGATCGATCGCGCGACGTGGCACGCGGCCGTCGCCGTCGTGCCGCAGGACGTGATGCTGCTCAACGAAAGCCTGGCCGACAACATCCTGCTGGGGCGCCCGCGCGATGACGAGCGGCTGCGGCACGCCGCACGCAAGGCTGCCATCCTCACCTTGATCGAGGCACTGCCCGAGCGCTTCGAGACCACCGTCGGCGAGCGTGGCCTGAAGCTCTCCGGCGGTGAGCGGCAGCGCATCGCCATCGCACGCGCACTGTATGGCGAGCCCGCGATCCTGTTGCTGGACGAAGCGAGCTCGGCCCTGGATGAGGCCACCGAACGCGAGATCATGGGTCATATCCGGGCGCTGGCCAGCGAGGTGACCGTGGTGGCCATCACCCATCGGCGCAGTGTCGTCACCGATGCCGACCGCGTGGTTGAGCTGGGTAGAACGAAGGGCGCCTGAGCGCACCCTCGGCACTGTCCGATCAGCCCGCCTTCGCAGGCACCGGCGTATTGAGCAGCTGCTGTTCCCACATGTAGGCAATGCCGCTGCCGCCGACGTGATCGATCATCACCTGCGTCAGTTTCTCGCCCGATGCCACGCGTGCCCAGTCGCGCTGCCACTCGGCGGCAAGCGCCAGCCAGGTCATCATGTTGACGCCGGCCGCGATCATCCGCTGGATGGCCACCTCGTGCGCTTCGGTGGAGACGCCGCCTGAGGCATCGGTAATGACCGTGACGTCCCAGCCTTCACCCGCAGCCTGGATCGCCGGCATCGCAACGCAGATTTCGGTCCACAGGCCGGCGATGATGAGCTGCTTGCGGCCCGTCGCCTTGACTGCGTCCACAACGGCCTTGTCTTCCCAGGTATTGATGGAGGTCCGGTCGATGACCTCCTGGCCCGGGAACACATCGGTGATGTGGCGGAACAGCAGTCCGCCGCGCTCGGCGATCACGCTGGTCAGAATGACCGGCACGTCGAACACCTTGGCCGACTTGGCCAGGGCCGTGGCGTTGTTCACCACCGCCTGCGGGTCGTGGCTGTTCACGTTCGCGAGCTGGTAGGGCTGATGGTCGATCAGCACGAGGACGGAATCTTCCGGGCGAAGCAATGAATCCAGACCGTTGCGAAACGTCATGACTGTTCCTCTGGCAGTGAGATGCGGATGGATGTGAAGGCCGGTGTGCGTGTGCGACCCGGGATCGATACTGGCATTCCGCGTTTCGGGACAGTAGCCACCGACCGGGCTACACTGTGTCGCACATCGGGGAACGCGCCATGGACATAGAGGAACTGCGGACATTTGTCGAAGTGGCCGATGCCGGCGGCGTCACCGCGGCGGCGCAGCGGCTCGGCATTGCCAAGTCGATCGTCAGCCGGCGGCTGGCACGGCTCGAAGCGGATCTCGGCATCCAGCTGCTGGCCCGCACCACCCGTGGCGCGTCGCTGACAGAAGCAGGCGCCACCTTCCGCGACTATGCGGCCAGGGTTACCGCCGAAATCGACATCGCCAAGGAAACCCTGCTTCCGGCGGGCGAACTGCGCGGGCGCCTGCGCATCGCTGCACCGCTGTCGTTCGGACCGACCCACCTGGCGCCCATCTTCGCCAGGCTGGCGCAGCGCCATCCGCACCTGCACGTGCATGCCTGCTACAGCGATCGGCATGTGGACCTGGTGGTCGAGGGCTACGACTGCGCGATACGGCTTGGCCACCTTCCCGATTCCAACCTGATCGCGCGGCGTATCGGGCCGATCTTCGGAAAGCTGGTGGCCACACCCGGCTATGTCGCCACGCGCGGCGCGCCGCAGACACCGGATGCACTGCTTTCCCACGAATGCCTGATGCAGGGCACGGAGAGCTGGCAGTTCATGGACGGGGACACCGTAATCGCTGTGCGGCCACAGGGGCGCTTCAAGGGCGACAACGGTACGGCGCTGGTGGCCGCTGCGTTGGCGGGCCTGGGCATCGCAATGGTGCCCGAGGGCTTGGTCAGCGAACATCTTGCCTCGGGCGCACTGGTGTCGCTCATGGAACACCACCCGGTGCGGCCGGCGGGCATGTACGTGGTGAGGCCGCCGACGCCGCACCCCGCGCGCAAGGTGCGGGTGCTGACCGAGATGCTGATCGAATGCTTCGGAAGCGCCGCAGAGAACCCGTCGGCTGCGCAGCAGGTGCAAGCACAGCCCTGACTCCGCGCCCGGTTTGCCGGTCTTCGTCGGCCTTCTTCGGGTCTGGTCGCACGCCATTCACCAGGCAGGTGGGTTTCGGCTAGCGTGGGCACTTGAACACGGGGATGCAGAAATACATGAAACGTTGGTTCTTCCTGATGCTTTTGACGGTCCCATTTGCCGCCGGGGCCATCGTCATCCGTGACGACGTGGACGATGCCCGGTACCGCATCGATGGGTCTGCCTTCCCGGCACTGGCCGACCTGCCGGGAGAGGGGCACGGCGTGCTGATCGCCCCACGCTGGGTGGTCACCGCCGCGCACGCCGCACCGATGGACGGCATGGGTGCCGAAGTCACCGTCGGTGGGCGCAACTACGCCGTCGAGCGTGTGTATCTGCACCCCGGCTTCAGGCCGATGCCGGCCGCGCTGGGCGAAGAGGCCCTGGCAACAGGCAGTGCAGGGAAGATCCACGCGTTCCTGGCGGCATCGGATGACATCGCGCTGATCCGGTTGGCAACGCCCGTCGCCGATGTCGAGCCCGTCGCGCTTTATCGGGGCGCGGGCGAGGTTGCGCAGGTGGCCACCTTGATAGGGAAGGGCGCCACCGGGAATGGCGCCGAGGGGTTGATTCCCGGAGGGTCGCATCGCACCACCCTGCGGCGTGCATTCAACGCCATCACCGGCGGCAACGACCGCTATCTCTGGTACCGGTTCGATCCGCCGCCGCGCGCCCTGCCGCTTGAAGGCGTGCTCGGCAACGGCGACAGCGGCGGCCCGCTGGTCATCAACGCGCAGGGCCACTGGCAACTGGTCGGCTTGGGCTCCTGGATCACCGCCGTTCCCGAGCACGCCCTTGAGGCCGGCTTCTATGGCCAGGTGGTGTTCAACGTGCGCATCTCACGCTACGCCGGCTGGATCGACCGCGTCATGTCCGGGGACGAGGCCGGTCGATAGCGGTCGCCGGGTTCAACCCGGCAGCTCGCACTTCATCTTTCCGTCCACGTAGTACGGCTTGGGCACGTTGGGGTTGTCGCTGGTCTTCTCGAAGACCACCTCGAACGAGTCGGTATCCGGCGAGCCCTTGCGATCGGTGCAGGCGTCCTGCAGCTTCTTCTTGACCGCAGCAATGCCGGCATCGCGGTTGGCGCCTTCGGCGCTGTTGGTCAGGTTCACGGTTTCGGCCGAGGCCAGCGGACTCAGGGCCAGCAGGCAGCCGGTAATCAGCACGGTGTGGAGCTTGGTCATGGACTCGCCTCGTGAAGGTTCAGGGGCTTCGAGGATAGTGCGCGACTGTTAACGGCACGTGGTTGGGTGTGATGCGTCACGTTAATGGGTGCCGCCTGCCGGTCTGGCCGGCTGCTCCAGCACGCGGTTGCCGACATACTGGTCACGCTCTCCATGCTGCCGTGCGCGCTCTGCGGCAAGCAGAATTTCCATCACCACGCGCAGGCCATTGAGAGAGCAGTCGGCGTCGGACAGCGCCATGCGTCGCCCTTGCGGCAGATGACCCTCCGGCCAGGGCCGGCCGTTGGACGCTGCGCCTGCGCCGATGCTGTGCAGCAGCGAAACGAAGGCGTTGCGATCCGGTGTGGGCTCGTTGGCGGGATGCAGGCGGATCGGCTGCGGAGGAGGGGAGTAGGCGTTGCAGGGCTCCGAACAGATAAACGGAAGCCGCCACCGATAAAGGTGGCGGACGGTGCGAGGCTCGAAACCCGGTCTACGCTGGAACCGGCAGGCACAAGGCCTCCGCGCACCGCCCGCCATAGCTGGCTGGCAAGCGTGTACTTCGGCGTAGAACCGAGGCTTCGAAGCCCGGAACCCGTTTTCGGTGGCGCGCCAAGAATTACTCCCGGTCATGTGGGAGGCCAAGGGCATGGGGTAGATGCCGACCACGCCCTCGACGCTTCTTGCGTTGTCGCATGGCAGGCAAGGGCAGGGAGGCGCCCGTCGTGCAAGGGTTTGGCGTGATTTCAGGCTTGGGCTGTCGTGGTGACGACTGCCTGAGTCGTTGTTGCAGAATTTCAGGGCAATCGAGACAGGCGATAGTATCTGCAGGTATCGAGTTGCGTGTCAGCATGGGCACGCGTTGACATCTATCAGGAGGGGATATGGAGCGAGCGCAGAAGGACCTGACCATGGCCGAAGTGGCGGGGTGGGGCTCATTGCTTGCTACGTTCGGCCTGATTCAAGGCGCGCTTTACCTGAGGGCGTTCTGGAGCTATTTCGGCCTTGATCCTTTCCAGTTCGTTGCCGTAAGTGAACTTGCCTTGGCCGGCCTTGTGGCCATCGGCTTTGTATTGTTCCTGATGCTGGTGGCGACGCTCTTTGGTGGCTGGATGGAGCCCAAACTGACGAATGGCAACTCGAAAGCCAGCGTTCTCGGGAAGGTATTGGCTGCTCTTTTCTTCGGCGCCTTGGGTGCGCTGATCTGGTGGATAGACGCGTGGCCGCTTGTCTTCGGCATGGCGCTTACGGTCGGTTGCATTGTCGTCGTCCAGTTCGTGCCCATTGTGCCCCGTGCCATTCGGGAGTCGCCTTGGATCGCCTACATTGCCGTATGGGTAATCTATGTCTCATTTGCATCAAGCTGGTTCGGGCAGGAGCGTGCAAGAACGATAGTCCGCGGAGGCGCCAGCTACAGCGCGACCTTGAGCTTGGAGGGAGAAACACAGCGAGATCTGACTTTGATCGGCCGCCTCGGCGACAGCTATGTGTTGTGGAATCTGGCGCGGAGAAGCGCTGTTCTTGTGCCTGTTGGTGATGTTAAAAGGCTTGAATTGGCCCGTAAGGGCACTTCAGGAGCGCCGACTGGGGAATAGAGTGGTAGAAAGGTTGTTGCTTTGAAGCTGCTTTCTGGTTGTGGGCTGTTGATTCGCACCGGCCTTCGCCACTCCGCGGCATGGGGCAGATTGGTTGTGATTGCGGATGTTTATCGGGGTAGGGCGGGTGTCCATTTCCAGCCGATACAGGGCACAAAGGGGAATTAGGACCGCACCCGGCATCGGCCTCCACATCACCTATCCAGCTTCCACCACGCGACCAGTGCCGCAAATGCGGGCGACGGCTGCCGACGGTTCGGGTAGTAGAGGTGGTAGCCGGGGAAAGGAACGCACCACCTGTCCAGCACGGCCAGCAGCCTGCCGTGCGCGATGTGCTCGGCCACCAGCGGTTCCGGCACGTAAGCCAAGCCCAGGCCATCCAGTGCGGCATTGATGACGTGGGTCATGCTGTTGAAGACCAACGGCCCGTCGCCGCGCACGGTGAATTCCTTGCCTTTCTCTTCGAACTCCCATGCATAGATGGCACCGTTTGGGCGGTGCCGGATGTGGACGCAGCGGTGGTGCGTAATGTCGGCGGGCTTCTTCGGTTTCGGATGCTTCTCGAAGTAGTCGGGCGAGCCCACCACGACCAGACGCCAATCGGGGCCAACCCTGACAGCGATCATGTCCTTGCTCAGCGCCTCCCCGAGCCGGATGCCCGCATCGAAGCGTTGCTCCACCACATTGGTGAAGCCGTAATCCACGTAGAACTCAAGCGTGATGTCCGGGTACTCGGCCAGGAACCCAGCAAGCCGCGGGCGGATGACGGTCTCCATGGAATCGTCAGTGCAGGAGATCCGTAGCGTTCCGGCGGGTCGGTCGCGCAGGTCTCCCAACGCCTCTACGCTGGCGCCGATAGCTTCGAAATGCGGCGCGATCGAGCGCATCAGTCGCTCGCCTGCCTCCGTGGGCGATACGTTGCGCGTCGTCCTGGCCAGGAGGCGAATGCCCAGGCGCTCTTCCAGCAACCGCATCGAATGGCTCAGCGCAGAGGGCGTTACCCCAAGACGAACAGCCGCCTTGGTGAAACTCTGCTCCTGCGCCACAACCAGGAACGCTTGCAGATCGTGAGTCTTCACGGTGCTCATGGATCAATTGTGAGCTCAACTCAGCAATGCATCAACTTTCAAGCGGCTTATCGATATAGGGGCCGGGGCCTATCGTGGCGGCCCAAGTCCCCCAACCGAGGCCACACGCCCATGAAACGCACCACGCTGCTGCTGGCACTGCTCGCCAGCCTCAATGTTCCGGCTTCGGCCATGGCCGCTGACGCACCGGTGCCGGCCCGGGCTCTTGGAGCCGACAACTTCTACCGCAGCCCAACGGTCAAGGGGGAGCGCGTGAGCTTCCACAACCAGTACCAGATGGAGGTGGTGGGCACGCTTTATCGCCCTCAAGGCTTGCCTGGCGGCAGCCGCGCCCCCGCAGTGGTGGTTGGCCACCCGATGGGCGCAGTGAAGGAGCAGAGCTCGCAGCTCTACGCGCAGAAGTTGGCCGAGCAGGGTTTCGTTACGCTGGCGATCGACCTTTCCTTCTGGGGCGAGAGTGCTGGCGCCCCCCGACACCTGGTGGCGCCGGAAATCTACTCGGACGATATCAGTGCGGCCGTGGATTTCCTGAGCACTCAGTCCTTTGTCGACCCCGACCGCATCGGCGGCCTGGGCATCTGTGGCAGCGGCAGCTTTGTGATCAGTGCCGCCAAGATCGACCCGCGCATCAAGGCCATCGCCACGGTGAGCATGTACGACATGGGCGCGGCGGCACGGCAGGGGCTGAACAATGGCCAGTCGCTGGAGCAGCGCAAGGCGGTGATCCAGTCCGCGACAGACCAGCGTCTGGCCGAATTCAAGGGCGGGGCGCCGGTGTTCGTGCCTGGCACCGTGAACCAACTCGATGCTGACACGCCCGCCATCCAGCGTGAGTTCTTCGACTTCTACCGCACCCCGCGCGGCGCCTACACGCCAAAGGGTGACAAGGCCGAACTGACAACCCAGCCGCTCTTCAGCAGCCTGGTCAAATTCATGAACTTCTATCCCTTCAACGACATTGAGACGATCTCGCCTCGGCCAATGCTCTTCATCTCCGGCGACGCCGCGCATTCCCGTGAGTTCAGCGAAGACGCCTACCGAAGGGCAGGGCAGCCGAAGGAGCTCTACTGGGTGAAGGGCGCCGGCCACGTGGATCTGTACGATCGCACCCCGCTGATTCCCTTTTACAAGCTGACCACATTCTTCCAGCGCGGCCTGGCGGCGAAATGAGCAGCACCGAGGCCCTCCCGGATCGCGCGAACTGGGGCGGGGTGCTCGCAATGACGCTATGCGTCTTCGCGTTGATCGCCTCGGAATTCATGCCGGTGAGCCTGCTCACGCCCTTGGCAGCAGATCTGGGCGTGACCGAAGGCCTTGCAGGCTACGGCATTGCGATCTCGGGTGCCTTTGCGGTGCTGACCAGCCTGTCGATCTCCCGGTTGGCGGGCAACGTGAACCGGCGAACGTTGCTGTTGATCCTCACGGCGTTGATGGCGGTATCGGGACTGGTGGTAGCGCTGGCCCCGAACTATCCGGTCTACATGACAGGCCGTGCGCTGATCGGCGTGGTGATCGGTGGCTTCTGGTCGTTGTCCGCCGCAACGGCGATGCGGCTGGTGCCGGAGGCCGAGGTCCCGCGAGCCTTGGCGGTATTCAACAGCGGCAACGCGCTTGCAACGGTCATTGCGGCGCCACTGGGTAGCTACCTCGGCAGCATGATCGGATGGCGCGGCGCTTTCCTGTGCCTTCTGCCGGTGGCTGCTGTCGCCCTGGCGTGGCAGTGGTTTTGTCTGCCGTCCATGGCTGCGGAGGAAGGTCAATCACGCAGCGGGGTGGTCGTGTTGTTGCGGCGGCGGGTGGTGGCACTGGGCATGACGGCCTGCGCCGCCTTCTTCATGGGGCAGTTCGCCCTGTTCACCTACGTGCGGCCGTTCCTGGAGCGGGTGACCCTTGCGGGGGCATCTGATGTTCCATGGGTGCTGCTGGCCATCGGGGTGAGTGGCTTCGTGGGCACACTGGCCATCGGTGCGTTTGTCAGCCGCGGGCTCTATCGCACACTGGTGACCCTTCCGGCCCTGATGGCGCTGATTGCCGTCGGCCTGATTCCGCTGGGGGCGCACCTTTGGCCGACCACCGTACTGCTCTCGGCCTGGGGGCTGTTGGCCACGGCTGCACCGGTTGGCTGGTGGAGCTGGCTGGCGCGCACGTTCACCGATAATGCCGAAGCCGGTGGCGGGCTGATGGTTGCCGTGGTGCAGTGCTCCATCGCGCTGGGCGCCGCCCTTGGCGGACTGCTGTTCGATAGTTGCGGTTTTGCCAGTACTTTCCTGGCCGGTGCGGGCTTCCTGTTGTTTGCCGCGCTGCTTGCCTACCTCACGGCTTCGGAAGATCTGGACACGTCAGCAGCGGCGATTCCCAGGGAGGTTCCGAAGCGATGACACGCTTTACGTCGCCTTCCGCGAAACTTCTCTTGCTCCTCGTAGCATCTGCGACGGCAGCAGCATGCCGAGCCGCGCCCGATCATCAAGTTGTCGCGACCACCAGGACTAGCGCCAACCAAGAGGTTCATCCCATGAAGGTTCGACTGATCATCAACGACCAACGGCTGTCGGCCACCCTGGAAGACAGCCTTCCCGCACGCGAGTTCATCGCCCAGTTGCCACTGACCCTGCAGCTTGAAGACTACGCAGAGACCGAGAAGATCGCGCAGCTTCCGCGCCGTCTCAACGTGACGGGCGAGCCGGAGGGAATCACGCCGTTGGCGGGTGACATCGCCTTCTATGCGCCATGGGGAAATTTGGCGATCTTCCATAGGCCGTTTGCCTACTCGAAAGGCCTGGTCAGACTGGGTCGAGTAGAAGGCGGGTTGCAGCACCTTCGAAAGAAGGGGCCGGTGGAGATTCGCATCCAGTCCGACTAGCTGCCGATTGAAGATCCTCGCTCGCACGCAACCACTGCAGCGTACACATGCATATATACCTTGCATGCATCAGTCATATGCACACACGTGCTTCTTCCGGCACGGCGCGGAGGCTAGATTCCCCTGACAATCCGTCACGGAGTGACCCATGCAGACTCGCACCCGCCTCCGCACCCTGGTGCCTTGTTTTCCCGCCACACTGATCTGGATTGCGGCCTCCCTCTGCGCCACCGCTGCGCTTGCCAGCGAGCCACTGCAGATCGAATCGCAAGGAAGCCTTCTCGCGGGCGGCACGAAAAAGACGGAACCTGGCACGTTCGATCCGCTCAAGCCCTCCAACCCGGCCGGGCAGAGCTACCACGGTGACCACGTCTACGCCTTCTACCAGAAGCCGGTGAATGCGCGTCCGCTGCCGATCGTGATGTGGCACGGGGCAGGGCAGTCATCGAAGAGCTGGGAAACGACCGCCGATGGGCGCGAGGGCTTCCAGAATCTGTTCCTGCGTCGTGGCTTCACGACTTACCTGATCGATCAGCCACGCCGAGGCAAAGCCGGCCGAAGCATGGTGGAGGCCTCGCTGGCACCCGTGGCAGACGATCAGATGTGGTTCAACCAGTTCCGCATCGGGCTCTGGCCAAACTACTTCAGTGGCAGCCAGTTCCCGAAAGGCGAGGCCGTGCTTGAGCAGTTCTTCCGTTCGGTCACTCCCAACACCGGGCCGTTTGACCTGGATGTGGTCTCCGACGGCGTAGCGGCACTACTGCAGAAGACAGGACCTGCCATCCTGTTTACCCATTCGCAGGCAGGTGGTCCTGGCTGGATGACGGCCATAAAGAGCCCGAACGTTCGCGCAATCGTTGCCTTCGAGCCAGGCAGCAGCTTCGTGTTTGCAGAGGGTGATGCGCCCGCACCGATTCCCAGTGCCTTCGACACCGTAGCACCCGCAGTGGTTTCGCCCGAACAGTTCAAGGCGCTGACCCGCATTCCGATTCTGGTGCTGTATGGCGACAACATCCCCGACACGCCCGTTGACCTGCCCGCGCAGGACAGCTGGCGGGCGCGACTGGAAATGGCCCGCGCCTGGCGTGATGCCGTCAATCGGCAGGGTGGGGATGTCACCCTTGTCCATCTGCCAGACCTGGGTATTCGCGGCAACAGTCACTTCCCGTTCTCGGACCTCAACAACGTCCAGATCGCCGATCTGGTGAGTGCATTTCTGGAGAAGAAGCATCTGGATCACTGAGCCGAATTGCCATTCATAACATGCGTGCATGACTGATATCCGGATGATGCCCTGTTTCCATGAGTGCGCGACGGTTAGCTTTACTTCTGATCCCCGCCAACGCAGGCGCCCAGTGCGCTCCGGTCGGGGAATATCCAGACTGGGAGCACTTGAATGAAGCACATCGTGCACGCCACGCTGTTGGCCATATCGCTCGGCCTGGCGACAGGCAACGCCTGCGCTGCGGACTACAGGCTCAATCCCTTCAAACTGGCCTATGAAGGTGCCATCACCCGCAACGTACCCAGCGAGGTCAACATCCATTCGGTGTCCTATCCGCTGAATGGAATCGAGATCGCGGCCAACTTCTACACGCCCGCCAACTTTGATGCCTCGCGGAAGTACCCGACCATCGTGGTGGCCCACCCCAACGGCGGCGTGAAAGAGCAGGTCGCCGGCCTCTACGCACAGCGCCTAGCCGAGCAGGGCTACATCGCCATTACCGCCGACGCGGCCTATCAGGGCGCCAGTGGCGGCCAGCCGCGCAACGTGGACACGCCGTCGCACCGCATCGAAGACATCCATGGCATGGCGGATTTCATCAGCCGATTCCCTTGGGTGGATACCTCGCGCCTGGGCTTGCTGGGCATCTGTGGCGGTGGCGGCTATTCGCTGGCCGCCGCGCAGACCGACAAGCGCTTCAAGGCCATCGCCACCATCAGCATGTTCAATTCCGGCCGTGTGCGCCGCAACGGCTATGGCGACTCACAGCGCGACACTCTCCAGCAACGCCTGCAACAGGCTTCGCAGGCCCGTGCGCAGGAAGCCGCTGGCGGCGAAGTGATGTACTCCGGCGACGCCAACCTCAGCGACGAACAGATCGCCAAACTACCCTTCGATCTGTATCGGCAAGGCTATGAGTACTACTGGAAGACGCATGCCCATCCCAATTCCACCTTCCGCTACACCACCAGCAGCCTGCTGGACCTGATGCGCTGGGACGCCACCGACCAGATCGAACTGATCAACCAGCCGCTGCTGATGATTGCCGGCAGTAAGGCCGACAGCCTGTACATGAGCCAGGACGCCTTCGCCAAGGCGACCGGCACCACCGACAAGCAACTGGTGCTGCTGGACGGTGCCACGCACATCGAGACGTACTGGGTGCCCAAGTACGTGGATGCCGCCGTTGCTTCGCTCACCACGTTCTACAGCCGGACGCTTGCGCTATGACTACACCTCGTAAATCACCCGCGCACACCGCGCTGCTGGGCGCTGCATTGAGCGTGGCGGCACCCTTTGCCGACGCCGGCGAGACGCCCACGCAGCAGATCACCCGGGCAGGGGCCCAGGCGTCGGTTGCCGGCCCCGCCGAGACCTTCGTTGGCCAGGTTCGCATCGATCCGCTGTTCCCGGCGAACGATGACGTGCAGGCCGCCTCTGCCTACGTCACGTTCGAGCCCGGCGCACGTTCGGCCTGGCATAGCCATCCTGCCGGGCAGCGTCTGGTGGTGACCTCAGGTGTGGGGTTGACCCAGGAATGGGGCAAGCCGGTGCAGCAGATACAGGCCGGCGATGTGGTGGTATGCCCAGCCGGCGTCAAGCACTGGCACGGCGCGGCGCCACACAGTGCGATGACCCACCTCACGGTCACCGGCGTGGCAGGCGGGAAATCGGTGGACTGGCTGGAGCAGGTAACCGATGACCAGTATCGCGAGGCATCAGCAAGTGTCGACGCCCCCGTGGCCGGGCCGCTAACGCCCAGGCAGCAATCGATCCCGCTCATTGCAGCCGCAGCTGCCAGCAGCAACATGCCCCAGCTCAACGCCGCACTGAATCGAGGGCTTGATGCCGGCTTGACCGTGAGCGAAGCGAAGGAAGTGCTCGTGCAGCTGTATGCCTATGCAGGCTTCCCCAAGAGCCTCAATGCGCTGGGCGAACTGCTGAGCGTGGTACGCGAGCGCGAGGCGCAGAGGATCGCCACCGCAGCCGGGCAGCCACCCACCGCTGAAGTGCCTGTGGGCGATGCACTGCGCGCCGTGGGCACCGCCAACCAGACCCGCATCTCCGGCGCCCCGGTCACCGGGCCGGTCATGGACTTCGCGCCCATCATCAACCAATACCTGCAGACCCACCTGTTCGGTGACATCTTCGAGCGCGACAACCTGGATTGGCAGAGCCGTGAACTGGCCACGGTGGGTGCGCTGGCGGCCATGCCCGGCGTGGAGGCGCAACTGCGCTCGCACATGGCGGCCAGCCAGCGCGTAGGCCTCAGTCGCGCGCAATTGGAACACCTGGCCCGGCTGCTGGCACATGGCGGTCATGCGGCCGCGTCAGCCCGCGCAGTGCAGACACTGGAGCAAACCCCCGCGCCTTCGCCATGACCGTGCCGCCGTTCAACCGCGATAGCGCAGAGCATCGCGCAGCACGGTGAACGCAGGCGACGACTGCCTGCGGCTGGGGTAGTACAGGTGGTAGCCGGGGAAGGAGGGGCACCAGTCCTGCAGCACGTGGACCAGGGTGCCTGCCTGCACGTGGGGGCTCACCAGATCCTCGGGCATGTAGGCCAGCCCCAATCCCTCCAGTGCAGCTCCCAGGCGCAGGGCAATGTTGTTGAACACCAGCTGGCCTTCCACCCGCACCTTCAACTCCTGGCCCTTCTTTTCGAACTCCCACGCGAAAATGCCGCCGTGGGTCGGCAGGCGGATGGTGATGCAGTTGTGCCGGGTGAGGTCGTGCGGTGATTTCGGCTTTGGATGACGCTGGAAGTAGGCAGGCGATCCGACCACGGCCATGCGCAGGTCGGGCCCAACGCGCACGGCAATCATGTCCTTGGCCACCTGCTCGCCCATGCGGATGCCGGCGTCGAAGCCCTCGGCCACGATGTCGGTCAGCCCGTAGTCGACGATCACCTCGATGTTCAGATCAGGATTGGCCGGCAGCAGCTTGCCCAGTACCGGCTGCATCACGGTAATCGCCGCATGTTCGCCGGCAGTGATGCGCAGGCGCCCGGCGGGCTTGTCGCGGTAGGCATTCAGCTGCGCAAGCTCGCTGTCGATCTCCTCGAAGCGCGGTGCAATCACCCGCAGCAACTGCTCTCCGGCCTCGGTGGGCGAAACGCTGCGGGTGGTCCGGGCAAGCAAGCGCACCCCCAGGCGCTCTTCGAGCTGACGCATCGACCGGCTCAGGGCAGGCTGGGACATGCCGAGCTGGGCCGCAGCCCGGGTAAAGCTGCGTTCCCTGGCCACCAGCACGAACATGGCCAGCTGATCGTAATTCTCGACGCTCATTGATGCGCACCGGATATAAGCGATATCCGATTATGCCTCTGCAAGAATTTGTTTTGGGGGCGTAGATTGGCGCCATGACGATTCCAAACCCCAACCTTGGTCGCCGGGCCGTCATCGCCGCCCTGGCCTCGCTCCCGCTGGGATGTTCCGCCACAGTGCCGGAGGAGGGTATGGTCGCTGACCGATCAAGTGCACGGACCTTGATTGCCTGCTTCTCACGCTCGGGCAACACCCGGGTTGTCGCCGGGCTCATTCATCGCAGCATGCCCAGCGACCTGTTTGAGATACAGACTGCCGTGGACTACCCGGCGGACTACCTGGAAACGGTAGCGAAGGCGCGGCAGGAGCGCGACGACGACGTGGAACCTGCGCTGCGCACGCGTATTACCGGCATTGATCGCTATGACACCGTGTACCTGGGTTTCCCGATCTGGGGTGAAACCACGCCGCCGATCATTCGATCACTACTGTCGCAGCACGACATGAGTGGCAAGACCATCGTGCCGTTCATAACCCATGGCGGCTACGGCGTGGGTAGCAGCCTACGCGTGCTTGCTCGCCACGCGCCTGATGCACGCATATTGCAGGCATTCGTGATGCAGGCCGACCAGGAGCGCAAAACCATGGAGAGCGTCAACGCCTGGTTGGCAGCTCCGCACACTCCCCGATGAGGATTCGAGCATGAAGACCCGCACGCTTGGACAAGGCCTTGAAGTCTCTGCCCTCGGCCTTGGCTGCATGGGCATGAGCTCGGCGTACGGCCCGGCCGCCGACAAGCGGGAAATGATCGCGTTGATCCGCACGGCGGTGGAGCGTGGCGTCACCCACTTCGACACCGCCGAAGCCTACGGCCCCTTCGCCAACGAAGTGCTGGTGGGCGAGGCCTTGGCGCCGGTTCGCGACCATGTGGTGATCGCCACCAAGTTCGGCTTCGACATCGATCCTGCGACCGGTGCCCGTGGCGCCGGTACCAACAGCCAGCCCGCGCATATCCGGGCCGCCGTGGAGGGCAGCCTGAAACGGCTTGGCATTGATCGCATCGATCTGCTTTACCAGCACCGCGTTGACCCGGCGGTGCCCATCGAGCAGGTTGCCGATACGGTGAAGGCCCTTATTGCAGAGGGCAAGGTTGCGCATTTCGGCCTGTCTGAAGCCGGCGTGCAGACGATCCGCCGGGCCCATGCAGTGCAACCGTTGACGGCTGTGCAGAGCGAGTTCTCGCTGTTCTGGCGTGAGCCGGAAGCAGAACTTCTGCCGCTGCTTGAGGAGCTGGGCATTGGCTTCGTACCCTTCAGTCCACTGGGCGCTGGCTTCCTGACCGGAAAGATTGACGAGCACACGCAGTTCGATGCGACGGACTTCCGCAACTCGGTACCCCGCTTCTCCACGGAGTCACGCCGGGCCAACATGGCCTTGGTCGACGCGGTGAAAACGCTGGCTGCAGCGAAGAAGGCTACGCCCGCGCAGGTCGCTCTGGCGTGGCTGCTTGCCCAAGGGTCGTACATTTCGCCGATTCCAGGCACCACCAAGCTTCACCGGCTGGATGAGAATCTGGGCGCGGTGGATCTGGCGCTGGATGGAACCGAACTGGCGCGCATCAGTAAGCAAGTGGCGGCGGTCAGTGTCAGTGGCGCACGTTTGCCAGAGGCAGCATTGAAGATGACCGGCCAGTAGGCTCGACCGACGATTCCGGCACGCCTCGGGCCGGTTTCACAAATCTGTACCCCGCAGACGGGCATAGTGCCCTTTGAGTAGTGTGAGCGCGTCCATCCAGCCACGGGGTTTCCCCGAACGCCAGGAGGTCACTGTGCCAAGTTGGGATGAAGGAATGAAGTTGACGCGTCGCCAGGTGATCGCCGGCGGCGCCACGACCGTGGCGATGTCCGCCGCACCGGGGGCGTCATCGCTCGCCGCCGAACTGGCGGCATCCCCGCCGCCCAGGCCGCCGGTCATCAGCACGGTGGCCTTGACCGTCAACGGCGCGCGCCGGGAGCTTGAGCTCGACACGCGGACCACGCTGCTCGATGCCCTGCGCGAACATCTGGAGCTGACCGGGACCAAAAAGGGCTGCGACCACGGTCAATGCGGTGCCTGTACCGTGCTGGTCAACGGTGAGCGCATCAATGCCTGCCTCAGCCTAGCGGTGCAGCACCAGGGCGATGCCATCACCACCATCGAAGGCCTCGGAACCCCCGATGACCTGCATCCGATGCAGGCCGCCTTCATCAAGCATGACGGTTACCAGTGCGGGTATTGCACGCCGGGGCAGATCTGTTCGGCGGTAGCGGTACTGGACGAGATCACGCGGGGTGTCCCCAGCCATGTGCAGGCGGACGTCAGCGCACTGCCCCAGGCCACCAGCATGGAAATGCGCGAACGCATGAGTGGCAACCTCTGCCGATGCGGCGCCTATTCCAACATTGCCGAGGCAATGCAAGAGGTCGTTGGCGTGACCTCTGCAGGGAGGCGCTCATGAGGGCCTTCAGTTACGAACGCGCGAAATCCCCAGCCGAGGCCGCCAAAGCCGTGGCCGGTACCGAGGGCGCGAAGTTCCTGGCCGGAGGGACCAACCTGCTCGACCTGATGAAGCTGGAGGTCGAGACGCCAACGCACCTGGTCGACGTGCAGGACATCGGCCTGGACAGGATCGAACCCACCGACGAGGGCGGCCTGCGCATCGGCACGCTGGTCACCAATACTGCACTGGCCTCGCATGAGCGCGTGCGCCGCGACTACGCGGTGTTGACCCGCGCGATCGTGGCAGGCGCCTCCGGGCAGCTGCGCAACAAAGCCACCACCGGCGGAAATCTGCTGCAGCGCACGCGCTGCCCGTATTTCTACGACCCCCATCTGCCCTGCAACAAGCGCCTGCCCGGATCAGGCTGCGGCGCGCTCGAAGGGTTCTCCCGGCAGATGGGCGTGATCGGCACCTCGGACAGCTGCATCGCGACCTATCCAGGCGACATGGCGGTGGCCCTGCGGGTGCTGGACGCCTCGATCCAGACCGTCAGGGGTGACGGTAGTACGCGCAGCATCCCGATCGCCGATTTCCATCGTTCCCCCGGCGACAGGCCGCAGCAGGACAACGTGCTGCAGCGCGGTGAGCTGATCACGCACGTCACGCTGCCGGAACCCCTGGGCGGTCGGCACGTTTACCACAAGGTACGTGACCGCGCGTCCTATGCGTTCGCACTGGTGTCGGTCGCCGCGGTCGTGCAGCAAGACGGCTCGGCGCGGTTCGCCTTCGGTGGAGTTGCGCCGAAGCCGTGGCGCATCGAGGCAGCCGAACCCCTGCTGCGCGACGGCGTAAAGGCCGCGGCCCGGCAGGTGTTCGCCGGCGCCCGTCCGACGCGGGAGAACGCGTTCAAGATCGCTCTCGCCGAGCGCACCCTCGCAGCCGTGCTGGTGGAAGGAGAGCACTGATGCCCCTTGAATTCAACACCCCCGCCGGTGACAACCTGTTCGACAAGGCGAAGGTCGTCGGCAAGTCGACGCCGCGCATCGACGGCCCACGCAAGACCACCGGCACCGCCCCCTATGCGTATGAGCGCCATGACGTGGCACCGAACCAGGCCTACGGCTATATCGTCGGCGCGGGCATCGGCAAGGGGCGCATCATTTCGATGGATGCCTCCCGCGCACGCGCCGCCCCGGGCGTGCTGGCGGTCATCACCGCACCGGAGACCAAGCCGGTCGGCAAATCGAACTGGAACAATGCACCGCTGTTCGGCGGCCCCGACGTGGCCCACTATCACCAGGCCATCGCCTGCGTGGTGGCAGAGACCTTCGAGCAGGCCCGCGCCGCCGCGGCATTGATCCGCACCCGCTATGAGCGCGGCAAGGGCCGCTTCGATTTTCCCGCACTGGCGCCGTCCGCGCCGCTGGCAAAGGGGCGCGATGGCAAGCCCGACCGGCAGGCGCTGGGCGATTTCGACACCGCCTACGCGAGCGCCGCGGTCAAACTCGACGAGACCTACCACACCTCCGACGAAAGTCATTCGATGATGGAGCCGCACGCCACCATCGCCGCCTGGGAGGGCGACACGCTCACGCTCTGGACGGCGAACCAGATGATCGACTGGGCCAAGCAGGGCATGGCGGCGATCCTCGGCATCGATCCTGCCAAGGTGCGCGTGGACTCGCCCTATATCGGCGGCGGCTTCGGCGGCAAGCTGTTCATCCGTGCCGACGCGGTGCTGGCCGCGTTGGCGGCCAAGCAGGTCGGGCGACCGGTGAAGATCGCGCTGCAACGGCCTTTGATGGCCAACAACACCACCCACCGGCACGCAACCATTCAACGCGTCCGGATCGGTTGCGCGAAAGACGGCAGGATCTCCGCCATCGCCCATGAGAACTGGTCGGGCAACATCAACGGCGAGGACGGCGAGAACGGCACCCTGCAGACGCCCAAGCTCTATGCGGGCGCCAACCGCCTGGTGGCCAACTACATCGCCACGCTCGACATGCCCGAAGGCAATGCAATGCGCGCGCCGGGCGAAGCGCCAGGCCACATGGCGCTGGAAGTGGCGATGGACGAGATGGCCGAGAAGCTGGGCCTCGACCCCATCGCGTTCCGCATCCTCAACGAGCCGGAGGTCGTACCCGGCGACCCGTCCAAGAAGTTCTCCGACCGCAACCTGGTGCGCTGCCTGCGCGAAGGCGCCAAGCGCTTCAACTGGAACAAGCGCAATGCCAGGCCGGCGCAGGTAAGGGAAGGGCACTGGCTGGTCGGCATGGGCGTGTCCGCGGGGTATCGCGGCGCACCGACGATGAAGTCGGCGGCGCGGGTGCGGCTCGACGGCCAAGGCGGCGTGATTGTGGAAACCGACATGACCGACATCGGCACGGGCTCCTACACGATCATCGCGCAGACGGCAGCCGAGACCATGGGCGTGCCGCTGGACCGGGTCCAGGTGACCCTCGGCGACTCTCGTCATCCCGCCTCCGCCGGTTCCGGCGGCCAGTGGGGCGCGGCAAGCTCCACCGCAGGCGTGTACGCGGCGTGCGTCAGCCTGCGCCGCAAGGTGGGCGAGAAAATGGGCTTCAACGGCGACACCGCAAACTTCGCCGATGGCCGCATCCAGGCGGATGGGCGGACCATCAAGCTGGCGGAGGCGGGGACACTGTCGGCGGAGGACGGCATTGCCTTCGGCGACTTCAAACAAGGCTACGACGTCGGCACCTACGCAGGGCATTTCTGCGAGGTCGCCGTGCATGCCTACACTGGAGAGACGCGCATTCGCCGCATGCTTGCCGTATGCGATGGCGGCCGGATCCTCAATCCGCTGTCCGCACGCAGCCAGGTCATCGGCGGGATGGTGATGGGCGCGGGTGCGACCCTCATGGAGGAACTGGTGGTCGACAAGCGGCTTGGCTTGTTCATCAACCACGACCTGGCCGGCTACGAGGTTCCCGTGCACGCCGATATTCCGTACCAGGAAGTGGTCTTCCTCGATACGCTGGACCCGGTGATCTCGCCGATGAAGGCCAAGGGCGTGGGTGAACTGGGCATCTGTGGGGTCGGCGCCGCGATCGCCAATGCGGTCTACAACGCAACCGGTGTGCGCGTACGCAGCTATCCCATCACCCTGGACAAGCTGTTGCCCGGCTTGCCCGACGTAGGCTGACGTTGCGCATGGACCGATCCGAGGCCTCGGCCACTCTGGAGGCCTCCGCGATAGGCGGAGGAGGGCTCAGGGATGCTGCCGGGCAATTGTCCGCAGCACCGGGCTTCCTCACCGAAGGAAGCCCGCGGAGCGTGCTCGAGACGGCCTTGACGCGCGCGCGCGCGGGGGATCACGCCGTGCTGGCGCTGGTACTGGAAACCGATGGCTCCACCTACGCCGGTGCCGGCGATATGGTGCTGTTCTGCAACGGCAGCCAGGTCGGCTGGCTGAGCGGCGGATGCCTGGAGCCCGAGCTCGCGCGACGCGCAGAGCAAGTAAGCGCGGCAGGGCAGGTCGATTGGATCGAGATCGACACGCGCAGTGACGAGGACCTGCTGAGTGGGTCCGCGCTTGGCTGCCGTGGTCGGCTGCGGATTGCACTTCTGCCATTGCGTGCCATGGCCGGCATCGACGTTGTCATCGAGGCATGGCTGCGCGAGGGTGTGCCACTACAGCGCGAGCTTCGCGCATCGGGGCAGATTGTTTTCCGCGCGGGCCATCGCGAGCGGACGTGGCAGCTGCATCCGATGGACGGTATGCAGCCCTTTGGTGAGGGGGCGTGGTGTTTGACGCTGCCCCGGCTTCCGCGGGCCCTGATCCTGGGGGGCGGTCCTGAAACGCCCTTCCTGGTTCCGTTGCTGCGTGGCCTGGGGTGGCGGATCAGCGTGGCCGAACGGCGAGCGCGCTGGGCCTCAGCGGGGCAGGGCGCGGATGCACAGGTGCAGACCAGCCCGGCCGAGGCCCTCCATGGCGACCCGTGCGACGCGGTACTGGTGATGCATCACGATTTCGAACTTGACCGGGAGGCGCTGGTGGCCCTGGCTGATACCAAAGTCGCGTTCATTGGACTGCTGGGTCCGCAGCGAAGGCGCGAGGACTTATTCAAACTGCTGACTCCGGATCAGCGCCACCGCCTGTCCCCGAGACTTCGATCACCGGTTGGCCTGAAAATCGGCGGCCGAGGGCCAGAGGCGATTTCGCTCAGCATCGCCGCGCAGCTGCAGCAATGGCGAAGCGCGCACGGCAGGTGACCGACCCGCATGCGGTCGTCGTGCTTGCTGCCGGCGGGAGCACCCGACTTGGCCAGCCCAAGCAGCTTCTAACCCGGCAGGGCGAGACCCTGGTACATCGCGTGGTCCGATTGGCGCTGGAGCTCGCGCCAGCGCAGGTGCTGGTCGTAGTAGGCGCGAACGCACAGGCAGTGACATCCAGCATTGCCGGGCTGGATGCCACCCCGGTAACCAACCACCACTGGGAACGCGGCCTGGCGAGCAGTCTGCAGGTTGCCGGCGCACACCTGCTGCCGACGGTGAGCGCGGTGATGGTCGTGGCATGCGACCAGCCCGCAATCGAGCGTTCCCATCTGCAGGCGCTGCTTTCGGGTGCCCGCGCCACGACGTCAGGGTGCGCTGGCACCCGTCACGGGAGTGCGCTTGGCGTTCCCGCGGTAGTGCCGCGCGCCTGGTTCACCCCTGTGGGTGCAGCCGGTGACCGCGGCTTCGGAGCGCGCCTGCAGCAACTTCCTGCCGATATGGTGCATGTCCTACAGACACCGGAACTGGGCCTCGATATCGACACGCCAGAAGATCTTGCGCGTGCGCGCGATGCGGGCTGGATCGATACTGAGTGAGTTGCACGCTCACCTGCCGGGCGTCCGCGAAAGGTGTATTGCGATGGGCTACCGGCCCAGGGTTGCCGTCTACGGAGTTCGCCTCACGGCAGGTTCGCTTGAGACGGTTGCAACGGCGTGGCCGAGGGAAGCGCCCCGGCGCGAAGAAGAGCCAATGCTGTACCGCCTGGACAGTGACCGTGCCGCCGCTGATTCTGCGAGCGCAGCGAGTGGAAGCGGCGGCGGCACGGGCGCGGTCATGGCGGCAAGTAGTGGAGGCGCCATCGTGCGCGTAGGTGAGCGCCCCATGGGCACGTCCCCGGAATCCAAACCCTACCCGCCAAGCTTCTGATTAACGTGACGCATCACGGGCAGCGGTCGCGCGGCGAAAACACCCAGCCGCCGTCTGCCGCCATTTGCCTATAGGGCCTGCCTGCGAAGCACTGCACGTTGGTCGATGGCTGGTCGCCGCAACGGGAACCGGGGAGGTTCTCCCAGCCACCGTTGATTCGGCGGAACATCATCCCGTTGATGCAGCGCATCCCGTCACTTTGGCGACTGACTGTGGCCTCAGCTTGCTGGCGCCGCGCCCTGATTTCCGCAAGGTCCGCAGCCGTGGGGCGCGTTTCAGCTTCGGCCCGCACCGGCAGTTCCGTACGCTGCGATTCCGCAGGCTGGCCAGCGCCAAGAAATCGCTCGTTCCATGCACCGTTGGTGCGGCCAAGCATGAGGACGCCAAGCGCGCCAAGGCTCAACATCGTGAGAAAGCCGGTGATCAGCCACGGGAAGTTCCAGCGGCTGCGCTGGATAGGCGGCAGGTATTCCGGTCGTTCGCGTTCCATACGTCCCCCTAATCGTCCTGCGAGCATTCTAATCAAAGCGAAGGCAACCTTTGTGGAAGCGCTCAATTAGGTAGGGCGAGCCCCAGGGTGCCGAGGCACCTTCAGCCTGCGCGCTGACAGGCACGCTCGGGCCTGGACACCATCGGATAGAATCCGCAGAAAAAGGTGGAGGCAGGGATGACGATTGGGGGACTCATTGAAGCTACAACTGCTTGCGGCGCGTTCAACCTGTTTCATGAAGCACAAGCAATCATCGGGCGGATCATCTTGGCCCTTCTTAAAACTGACTACCTTTCCGCAGTCGCGACTCTGGCTGCAGCATTCTTCGGTGCACGCTTCGCATTCCAGTTCCAGCAGCGAGAGAAAGCGAAGGAGCTCCGGGAAGTTCAAATCGCGAAGGCAAATGCTGGACTCCAGCGAATCTTGCGGATGGTGAACATTGTAGGTAACTACAGAACAAAGGTTGTGGACCCGGTTCGCCATTTGGGGCTCGGCGCTGCAATCAGCATGAGCGCTACAATTTCGGAGGATGTGAGCAGGGAGCATTTCGAAGTAACCGATTTAAGCTTCATGGTTACGAAGGAGGAGCAAGAAGCCGTGTTTGATCTGTGGCTTGAGGAGCGCCGCTTTCACACTCTCATGCAGGCCATCGACCGACGATCAAAGCTACATCTTGATGAGTATCAGCCAATTGCCGAGGCAAAGAAGCTCCATGAGAGAAAAGACCTCACGTTGAATGATCTGCGCGTCGAGGTCGGCCCCCGAATTATTGACGGGCTCATTACCCTTACCGAGTACATCCTTAAGGATGTAGATGCCACCCTGGCATCCTTGATCGCGGCGAAAGATGGGCTTCGGGCGGCCTTGGAGCTGCGATTCCCTGGCGAAAAATTCCTGAACTTCGAGCTCCCAAAGGTGGAGGCAAACGAGCAATCAGTCAAATAAGCCATAGCCTTTTCCCGTAGGCGCGGCGCCCCTACGGGAGCGCCTCACACGCGCTGACGCGGCCTTGGCCCACGGCTCAGGTAGACCACATTGGAAGTTTCGGCGTCGGAACCGGGGCCGCACACGCCCAACCGCCTTTCCCGGCGAATTCTGAGCGCCTCGGCAAGGTTGATCACGCTGGATTTCGTCGTGGAGGGCGCATTTCGGCTTGGGACCGATGAAGTAGCTATCTCGGCTCGGGCCTCGGCCATCATTCGTCGCCATTCCCGCGCAATGTTGCAGGTCAGGGACCACCAGGTCATGTCGCACGGTTCAAGCTGGTGACCCTCCGGGGTGAACATGTGCCCACCTTGGAAGCCGAAACCGGCCCAAGGGCCGGTCAGGTCAATTCTGTCGTGCGGATCCATCTCGATCATGCTGCAAGCTCATCTGTCTGCCGCACCGAAAACGCCCGGCCTCTAACGCATTGATTTTAGAAGATATGGATGGGGTGAGCTTAGCCTCTTCCTGGCAGCTTCCGTCCACCAAAGATGCCCGATATTTCCGGAAGTCCACCAAAGATGCCCGATATTCCCGGAAGTTCACCAAAGATGCCCGATATTCCCGGAAGTTCACCAAAGACGCCCGGCATTTCCAGAAGTACATAAATAACGCCCAACAGTTCCGGAAGCCCATAAAACACGCCCACGACTGCCGGGGGTTCATTAGAATTGCCAATTAGCCCACGCGGCGGCAAAGCCTCCCCTTGTGTTGCGTACTCGCATGAAGGCTACTGCCGTTCGCAGTCCGGCACGAGACAGTGCCGTTGCCCCAATGATGGCAAAAATTGCTAAGAACTGCCTGCCTTAGGATTTCTACTGGATTCTAGCTGTTTTTCGAGGTGTCACCCAGGCGACCCGGACTTCTCTCAAGGAACGGGCGGAACCCTGAAGCTCGATGACCGGATACCCACCTGAAGGCAGTACATCCTTCGGATTCAGCTTGAACACCCTTGCAAGCGTCAACGCCAAGCCTTCCTCATAAGCGGTTGCCAGAACCCACACAAGCGCGTCGACCAAGGCGGATCTTCCCTTAATGCTGTCCAATACCGAAGCGACGATTACGGAAGGGGACCTATCCGGCTTGTCGTTCGCGATACCAAAGGCCGCAGCGGCCAGCTCCAGCGCTGTGCCGCACGCTAACGTTACCATCGGGTCGACAACCGAGAGATTGAGCCAAGTCGCGCCGCTGGCAGAAACACCATAGGGAGCTAGGAACGACTCGTGCCGCTCTACCTCAGTGGGCCCTTGGGTGTCGTAGTGCGTTGAGCGGAAGCTCAGGACAGATAGGCCTTCAAGTCCGACCCTGGCGCATGCCGCTGCAGTGGCCCGCGTCAAAGCATCGTAGGCCATCAATGGGAGCGGAGCGCACATGAGGCCCGAGTTGCCGCCAATCATTGCCCAGCCCCAGAACGCCCCTGGCTCCGGATCGTCAGCGGATGGCTGGAAAGCCTCATACCTTACGTGAGCATTGCCATCGTCCTGGTGGACGGGCGGCATAGGAGTCGTTCTATCAATCAGGCGCGCCAGAGCTGAAGGCCAGCTTTGCGCATCACTGGGGAAGTGAATCACTCGGCCTGCCCGCTGGCGTGATGCCCAATGAAGGTAGTCATCCACCCACTGCGACACTTCACGAGCGGGAAATTGCCTGACGTCCAGTAGCGCTGTGTGGGCGTCGATTGGCTGAAATCCACAAGTACAAGTCCCGAGACCACCGGAGTGGTCAAAACTGGTGCCCAGCGTCCTTCCGCATGCCTCGCAGTGGCTGATGAGCTTCTCGCCATGCCAAGGGCACGCAGAGATGGAAGGAAGGAGAAATAGTGAACAATGGTAGCCGTGAAGTGCGCATGCGGGGCACCGCATATATGGAAGCTCACTACCCGCGAGAAGTCGAAGTGATTGAACTGGAAGCCACGCGGCCGGATTCCATAGATTCTTCGTTGTGACGTCACGGACTTCGATGGCTGACGCAAAAGTATCCTGCACCCGGCCCGGCAGAAGCAAAGGGCGGAGCATGGAGCGCCCAGTCTTACGCCTCACCCCCATGATCATGAGTTGCTCACTTGTTGGCATGCCCAGTGCAACGATCCGCTGCAGCACGCCGTAGCCCGATATGTATGGATAGAACTCATGCTCTGCGCCGACAATCCGAGGCGTAGAAGGATTTACGGCGCGAGAGCTATTCATTGCTTCCCCCTACCTGGTTTGCCGTATTCTGTATCTTCTCAATGATGGCGATTGCCTTGTCGGACATCTTCTCGCGCATGCGAATGAACTCGGTTCGCAGGTACCCGACATGCACAAGCGCAGCACGGACGTCAGATGGAGTGAAGCGTTCGAAACTCTGCTGAAACCAAGCGTTCGTTAGCAGATTCCGCACGGTCGATGTGAAGGAGCACATCGGCCAGCCACTATGTTCGGGAAGTCCCACCTCCCTCCGGAGGGCGGACACAGCATCGCAAATCATCTCCGTTTCAGATTCCAGCCGCCATCCGCGATCAAATGCGTCGGTGGCGAAGTATCTAGAAAATGGCATGTCCTCTGTCGGCCACCATGCTGCGCCGTCGTAGCGCGACAGGGCATGCCTGACCTCATCTCGCGCCGCAAGAGGAAGAAATGGGGCTGAGTCCAGAAACCACCGGCGAACAACATGTGACGGATGGTGCTGCCACATGTCGCCAAGCTCGATGCCCTGCTGGTCACTTTGGTACACAAAGACCAAAAAGAGAGTAAGCCTGTCCTTGCTCATCAAGTTATCAAGATCTTCTAAGCACTGAAACTCAAGATTGGTGAGCCGTTGAGCACTGTCGATGAACAATACGTACCTGCGTACGTCGGCGTGCCCACACGCGGCGCGCATGTGATTGTGTATTCGTGCCCTCAGCTCGTGAGGCCTGGCCGATGACCAGCGCGGCATTCCCAGTTGATGTGAAAGCGCGTGCCAGAAGCTCAGCGGGCTCCTGCATGCATCTGAGGTTGCGACGATTGCCCTGGCCACACCTGCGCGGCGTCCGTCCTCCACGAGCCAGCGCCAGTCGGTTTCGACTAGATAGTCTTGCGCCGTGGATTTGCCAACCCCGCTCTCTGAATAAAGAGAGCACCCATGATGACCCTGCTGAATGTTGTACAGAACGAAATCCGCCATGCGTTCGACAGGCTTCGTGTTGATACGGTAGCCAGACTCAATGAAAAGTGGATGGTCGGGGTCAAGGCGACGGACGGCCATGATGGCCTCCGCAAGGTCCGATCTAGTCATCAAGATTCACCTTGCCTCCCCGGGGGACTCTTACCGGGATGTGAGCTGGCTGGGACCGAATGTCGGGCAGACGGCCGAAGTGCAACTGCTGCAAGCGCGCAAGTTGGTCGACTGCGGGTTGGGACGTGTCTGCAGTAGATCGAAGATGCGCTATGAAGGCTTCAATTGCACACTCCACGCCAGCGATTGAGAAATCACTGCGCTGTTTGGACCAACGACAGATGATCCTTCGCGTCCTCTCGTCATGCGGCGCGCGCGACCAAGGCGCTCGCGCGGTAGCCACTCCGAATGGCACGGTGGCACTTTGAAGTAGCACGATTGAACGAAGATCGCGCCTATTCACGCGCGCAAGAATCCTGGTGCCAATCAGTCCCCATTTATCGTTAAGGGAAGGGGATCGGTAGTCCGCATACAAGTAGGTGACATGGGGCAACTCCCCATTATCCTTGTTGCCTTTTACGGGCAGGCTTACGATTGTCGAAGCCATATCTGCAGCATCCAGGCCACAGGTTTCCGGCGCAAACGCAAACGCTGACTCTTTGCGATTCGTGAGATACGCTAGCGGCGTCATCTGTCCGAGTGCGGAGTGAGGCGTCGCGTTGTAGTTGGCTATGATGACGTCCAGGAGCTCCTCGAGAAGGTGCATCTGGATGGGATGGGCATCCGGAGAGAAGTTGCTGATCCTGATCTTGTTTTCCCCCAGCCGTTTGGCGGGCTCAAAACCGCCGGGGATCTTACGCAGCGCACCACGTTCCAAGCGCGAGAAGAATTGCTCTACAATGGGTCGTGAGCGCGGTGTGTGCGACTTTCCGAAGATCATCACACCTCCCCGAGCCCTGCAGAATGCTGCTTCGAGTGCATGGGCCGAGTGCGCAAGGAAGTTGTCCAGTGCGACAGCGGCCGAGCGCGTGACTATCGGCGTTGCTGCCTGATAGACGGGCATTCCAGCGCCAGGTGCGTAGAAGAGGTCCGGGATCGTCAGGTCCCTGGGAGCCCAGGGTTCCATTGACTTGGACAAGCAGAGCGCTACATCAAGATTGTCATAGCTCTGGCCGACACAGAGAAGCCATCCCGTTACCGCCCTGGATTCAGTCTCTATTTCGATGAGAAGCCATAGCCGTGACACTTTGCGCGTAACACGCGCGCCATTGGGCATATCGATGGAGATCTTGCATTCAACATCGATTTGGTGCGCGTCAAACTCCGTTCTGGCGAACAGGCCCATCCGTACTGCTTGCTCCAAAGCGACAGGAGCGTTCGATGCCGATTGAGGTTCATAAAGGTCCACGTCGGCTACTGCCGACTGCCGCCGCTTGAGCAAAGCAAGCAGCGAGCGCTTCCCCTTGCCAGGATCGTTCAGGGGGAATTTGTCCTCCAGGTTGTGCTGCTTCAGCTCCGCAAGGACTCGTTGGTGCAATTTTACGAACGCGCTTGGAGGGCGGCCCGGCGGCAGATGGGTTGCAAAGCCATCGATCAAGGCTTTAACACTTGGCACAGCTTCGGAGACTTTGTGCCACGCAAATCTTCCTGGAACCAGCGGCAATTCCGCGGGTTCGAAGGAAAGCTCAGTCGAGTAACTGCCCCATGGAATGCATACGCGAAATCCGTGCGGCATGCCATCGTGGGCTATCGTGGGCGCTTTCATTGCCATGCGCTTCAGGCGTTTGTGGCAGATTCCATATCTCCGGGATATAGCGGTGATGGTGGAACGGCCCAGAAGCAAGGCGGTGAGTGCTTCCTTGGCCACGCGGAACTTGGAGAGATGATCTGGTGCAATATCAACCGGATGTGGGGAGTACCACTCGTCGAGTGTCGCCTGATCATAGATTTCGTACCTAGCCATGACGCACCTCCACGAGGGCATCCGGATCCCCTGGGCGATAGTCCACGAGTTGTACGCGGCCGGTGTAGACGAGGCTTGCCACTGCGCAAGCCACTGCGAACCGGGCCTGGCCCGTCTGCAGTTGTAATGCGCTCATGGTGAGGCGCTCAACGTTCTGGAGCATGTCCTCAATCCTCACTTCCAACTGCCTGGCCCCCGCGATCTTTGCATTGGCCCAGACAAGCGGAAGTAGTTCGTAGGCAACAGCGACCTCGCTGGCGCGAGATGCCAGAGAGTTTTCGTGGACAAGTCGCAATACGAGCCCTTGATTCAAGGCCATGTGGATGAGCTCGTCATCTGCGGGAAGCTTGACTAAGCCAACGCTCAGTGAAGCCACCCGTTTTGTAGGGATTACAAACTGGTAGTGCTGGGTGCCATCCCTCCGCCCGACCCAGAAGCTCAACTCAAGGTTGCGCTTCTCGCCTACCGTGATTCGACGCGGCCTCTCAACATACATCTCCACCTGGGGGTCAAATTCGAGCATCAGCGCCTGGCAAAAGTTGACCAGGTCGGCCACCGTTACGGTCCGCCCATTCTTCGGGGACTGAAATACAAAGATTTCGCGGCGGTCGCGCTTGCCGCGTGCTAGCTCGAGAGGGGAATGGGGCAGATGCCCCTCACGGCGGTCTTCGTCCGTCGGTTTGGCGGTCGCGCTTTTTCCTGCGGTCATCATCCTGCTCCTCAGCCGTCGGCTTGCGAACGTCTGCCCGGTCTCGAGATTGGAACAAGGTGCCCATTCAGGTTCGCCTCCGCCATATGAGATGGGGAGGAAATGGGCGCACCCCTCCGCGCGAACGGGAAGTCGCTTGACTTTGTCAAGGAAAAGGGTGAGCCTCAGGGTACAGGCTGAGTTTCACCACCATCTGCTCCAACAGATGTCACTTGCCCCCGCGCCAACGGGGGCAAGTCATTTCCAGGGTTCGGAGATGTTAGTTTCCGGCTCTTGGTACTCTCCTCGGCGCTCGGCGAGCGCATCTTCGGGGACGTCTTGAGTCTGTTCTTGAAACGCTACAAGCCCGGCCCCTTGAGTTTGGGTTGTGGGGCGTCATTCCTGGTTGGGCTTCAGAGCAGCCGCTTCATCTTGCGGGGTGCCAGATACTGCCGGCGGACTGATTGCGGCCCTCAGCCCAACCATCCAGTCGGCGATGTCCATCGCAAAGGCAAATTTGCCGCGGCGGCCGGGCACTTTGAATATCTTCACGGGCAAGGTTCCGCGTGCCTCTGCTTGGCGGAGCGCGTGGCTGGAGCGATAGCCAAGAGCTCGCGGCAAGTTTTCATAGCCGATGAGAGGCCCGAAATGAAAGGTCAATTCTCTTTCGATCTCACGGCGTTCCGGGGCCAGGATTGATTCGTTGGTCCGCTCCGTCATGGCGTGGTCACACCCCGTCGCTTGTGTCCTCCTGATTCTGCCCCTCTAATACGGATGGTGGAAGGAGTAACAAACTCGCGTTTCGTTACCCATCAAAGGTGAATGGGGAGGGGCACGGCCATGGCGCTCAAAGAGATACCCTTTTACGGCGAGGCGCGACTTGCCCGCATGCGTGCAAGCACGAGCATACTTCCCGCCAACCGAGCCGTGCCGTACTGCCTGCGATCACTCAGTGTCGGATTGTGGTTTGAATGCTTGCGAAGCCGAATGGGCCTATCCAGCGCATACGCGCTCGGACAGTCGATATCCCCGGAGCGTCCCGGCTGCCACTCCAATGTGTGGGTGAAATATGCCCATGCGGAACACGTCCCGTCCCAGGCGACGCAGGCAGCAGCCGAGGCGCGCTATCCCGGCTCCCGCATGGTTCTATGTTCACCGGTCTGGGCCGCTCTGAATGTCCACGAGGCACTTGGCGGTTGTGGAGAATCAATACTCATGTCGCTCAGTGCACCTGTGCAACTGGAAGTGTTCAGCGGAGCGAGCTTGCGAGCCGGCATGTTTGTCCGCCGAGACCGTCGGTTACGAGAGATCACCGAGGGCTTGTGCGGGCTGGGCACTCTGGATAGCCTGGCGGCACTAGTGGTGATGTTGAGGGTCGCCCATGAGCAGGGCAGACGGCATGACTGCTTTGCCTTGGGGCGTGCACTGCACGATTGCCTGCTACTGGTGGGGCAGGATAGTCCCATCCAGCTTATTGCCGAAGAGCTGTTCTGGTACTTCAGCCATTTCGTGCTTCCTTTCACAGGGTGCCGGGGTGTTCGGATTGCATCGTCGCGACGCCGCTTGCTCCTGCAGCATGAGGTTCTCTCCCGCCTCGTACTTGAGCTTGAAGACAGCGGGTTCGACTATCTCCCAGGCATGCGTCACCCGCTCTTGCGGGTAGTCCGCAATCAGCAGCATGCTCCGTCTTCGCGCTTCTTCTCGCCCGGCGTCGGACCCTGCAGCGCAACATCGCGGCAGATGGCGCGGTAGCGCTATCAATACAGAGTCTTGTTGAGACGAGGAGGCACCCAGGATGGTGAGCGCAGAGACTAAAGGCTCGACCGATTACGAAATGAGCCGCTTGTGGTGGGCGGCACGGCTGTCGCAGTCGAGTAGAGGCTCAAGATGATTGCCTATCTTGGTTGGGGGTCGCTGGTATGGCAACCCGACGGTCTACCGGTTCGTGGACAGTGGCTGGCAGACGGGCCAACGGTTTGCGTAGAGTTTTTAAGGCAATCCGGCAATGGACGGCTTACGTTGGTCATGCATGCGGCCGCGTCTGCTGTCACCTCCTTCTGGGTTGAGGCTGGTACCGACGACGAGGGCGACGCCAAGCGAGCCTTGCGTGAGCGGGAAGCCATTCCCTCAAAGAACATGGAGCGACACTTGGGGGTCTGGACACATGGCTGTCCAGCACCGGCGAGTATTCCTGGGCTCGCTGACTGGGCCGCTGCTCGCGGGATTACCACTGTGCTATGGACGGCGCTGCCACCGAAGTTCAACGGGGAAAATCAACGCGTCCCATCAGTGGAAGAAGCAGTTGCCTACCTCGCAAGCCTCTCAGGGCAAACTGCGACGCTCGCAGAAGAGTACGTCCGGCGAGCCCCGCCCCAGATTGACACCGTCTATCGTCGTGAGTTTGCTGCACGTCTAGGCTGGCATCCCCTTCCGAAAGGGAGCTAACTGCGACGTGCGTGTGATAGCCGATGGCCAAACTCCGGCAATGGCCAGCACCGTTTCTCACCTTGGGCCGACTTGGGCCGGAAGGCCCGGCCCTGTCAGCGCTGCCCGGGGCTCCGGCTCAACAACTGGATGAGCAGAAGCCACTTGTGTGTCACTTTGCCGGCGGAGGCAGCACAACGATGAGTGCCATCCATGGGGCGATTGCCAGAACAGTGGCAATGTACGCGTACTTCAAACAGCTGAATTTTGACGAGAGAATCTTGGAATTGCGCCAACATTGACCCAGGAGGTCTTCCTCGAACTCCATCAGCGTACGCTCCGCGCACTTCTGCAAGAACTCGTGCTCGGCCATGCTCGACACCCGTTCAAAGAAGATGAGCGAATTTGACCCGCCTCGCAGTTCCGGAAAATATCCGTACCACAGGTGCCAGAAGCTAACAGTAAGCGGTGTAAGGAACAAAACGCCCACAACCGAGATCAGGGCCGTTAGTTCATCAAGTTTCGGCAGCCGCGTCGCGATCATGGCAAGCATGCCCAGGTTGATACCCAGGCCGACCGAGAGTTTTGTGTCTACACGGGAGAAGAAGCCCAAGACCAAATTCAGCTGCTGCCAAGCGGCACTAACGCGGTCGCTTTGATTTGGCGGGTGGCCGCCAGAATTTTGAGGTTCTTGCACGGGGTGAGTTCTCTGTCTTGAGGGATACGGTTTGTGTTCGTTTGATGGCAGATCGAAGACCGCAGATGTCCAGCGTTCCGCAGCAGCGCGCTCCTGCAGCCGCACAATCCTCAAGGAAAGCTGTGTCGGCCAGCGCACATCGGTGCTGTTCCAAGATGAAAGTGACCAGGGCCGCAGCGTGGTCGCCACATGCAGTGATCGCACCGTCAGGATCGCGGCCACATGGGCAGACTGGGGGTCTCCCGACCAAGGTTTCAGTGCGCGTCGACACCCGAGCAAGGAGTAGTTTGCCGTGCCAGAGCTCGAGCCTCCGCTTCTGAGGGCGCGAATCCTTGCGGACCATGAACTGCCCCGCGAGCACATCTGCCTTGAATGCCGGACCCAGTCGTTCGGCTGCCTGCTCAGCATTGGCCTGATGCTGCGCAGCACGACCGTGCGCGCGGCCGTTCTCCGCTCCAGGAAAGACCCGGCGGGCGTTCGCGCCGATCTGGTAGGTCAGGTACTGGTAGACCGTGGCCCACCAATGCCTCGCTGCTGCTTCGTCTTGGATCCGGCTCGGATTGTCTTCTCCCCAGCCGAGGCAGAAGCTACGGTCACCGTTGATATGCCGATCGGGACAGAACCCCGGCAGCATGCCGGGGTCGGCGATCTCGCGCACTGAGACGTGCTCGCCTGCAACGGAGACGAGCAATCTAAATGCGTACTCGGCTCCGCCGGCCCGAACCACTGTGATCCCAACCAGCCCCCCGACAGGGTCTACGATCAACGTGGCACCGTAGTCCGGTGCCACGCGCTGCAGCAGCTCCAAAGGCCTTGGCGTCACGTCGCGGCCACATGAGGACGGATCGGCTGCGCGAGCGCAGGAGCCACTGCGGGTGCCACTTCAGCGTAGTGTGCCTCCAGTGTTGCCTTCGCCACGCGGTCCCCGGATGCGGCGAGTTCCTCCACCGCTGCGGCATAGTCTAGGTTCGCCGCCTTTCGCTTGTCGGTAAAGACGGTCCGTATCGCGGCGCTGGCGGCCTTGTAGGCATTTTCACCAATGGCCGTCTCCACACCGTCGCAGAGTCGTTGTTGGGCTTCAGATTCCAACACCGCTCGCCCCGTGGCACACCGCAGAAGGCTCCCCTTCATGCCCAGGCGGGAAATGGCAAGGGGGCCAAGTTCGAAGCCAATGGCCAATCCCAGCTCTGCCACTTCCGCGCCTTCGGCGCTCAGTTGCTCTAGGGCAGTGGAGAAACTGCTGCGCAATGCACCCGCGCACTGGGCAGCGGTGCTGACCGTGTCCTGCGCATCTGTCGTCTGTGACGTGCCCTCCAGCAGCACCCCATGAAGGCAGTCGCCAATAATACGGACACGACGCCCTCCAAAATCCTCGTGTACGACCGCATCCAGCTCAGAGCGCAATACGTGCAGTGTTCGAACCAGATGTTCGGGATCCTCCTCTAAGTGCTTGTCCACGAAGTCGGTGAATCCGTCAATGTCGGCATAGATCGAAACGCCATCAAATCGCCTTGAGTTCGCCGCGCTGAGCAGGGAGAAGTCCAGATCAGAAAGCGGAGGCGTCGGTCGACTGAACTTGAATTCGCCGATAGGGAGCTCGGCCTGTTCATCTTTCCAGAGTTCGATGATGCGCGACTTGGAAATGCCGAGTGCAGCGGCCTCGACGCATGCGGAAATCTGAGCATCGGTCAGCGAAGTGGTGCGGTCCTTGTTGCCGGTCAAGGTAGGCAGTTCAAGCACGGCACGTGCGCCGTGCGTCAGGTAGATGCCTTCAGCCCCTCCATGCCCGGCACACTTGGCCGCCTGATTGGCTGGGGAGCCTAAGAAAAGAGGTTCTCGGCTGGCGCGACGACCATTGTTGACGGCCAACGCCATCCCGCTGTCAATGCCGACACGAACCTGGGCATTGGGGATGTGCGCGTCCGAGTCGCCCGTTTCAGCCAGCACATCGATGGCGAGCTGGGCGATCGCAACCGCGCGCTCGATCCGGGCGCGTTCGTTGGCATCGCCGTACGGCTTGGTCACAACCGCATGCAGCCGCTGGTTGTGAAAGTCCACACGGATGGCATCACTTTCAACGAGGATGCGATGGACGGCGCGGTAGTGCTGATTCAGGAATCGAAGGGCCCGCTTGTGGCAGGTTTCGCCTTCGATGTCAGTGCAGCTAAGCATGTCCGCCAGATTGACGATGTCGATGTAGACATGCGCCCCTTGGACGCGATAGGCGCGATTGACTGGAATATCCACCAGCGAGGTTTCCCGCTTGTAATCGCGGATGTCCACGTCGCGGACTTCGGCGTAACGGGTGGCAATGCGCTTCTTGGTGCGATCTTTTTTCCAGCTGTGTCCCATCGTGCTACTCCCTGCGCCCAAGAGGAGGCCAGGCCGGGCGGGTCGCGTCGCCTACGGCGTGGCTGGCAGCCGGATTCATTCCAGCTCCTTTGGGCGTATATTGGGACCCAGTTCACACTTTCAAGGGGGCAGTATGGGGACTGGGATCGTCGAGCGCCTCGCGGCGGATGATGGCAGGCGACTGATCGCCGCCTTGGCTGAGTTCCGCCTGCTGGCCGGCTTGGACGCGGCCGCAGCCCAGCTGGCACAGGCCGGGGAATTGCTCGACGTGGGGACAGGGCAGGCCTTTATCACTCAGGGCGCCCCAGAGACCGACGTTTTCTTCATTGTCTCCGGCTCCGTGGACGTGCTGGTCAACGGCAAAGTGGTTAATACCCGAAGGGCTGGGGACCACGTCGGCGAAATGGCAGCCATCGAACCGGCGCAACTGCGGGCGGCAACTGTTACTGCACGCGAGCCGACCGTAGTGCTAAAGGTGCCGGAAATCGATTTCAGCAGGATTGCGGATTCACACCCCGTCATCTGGCGGCGGCTGGCCGCGACCCTTTCGCGCCGTCTAAAAGAGCGCAATCACATGATTACCCAACCTCGCGGACAGGTCCGGGTCTTTGTGATGTCGTCGGTGGAGGCGCTCCCTGTCACGCGGTTGCTGGTACAGCACTTCGAGCACGACCCGTTCCTGACGGTGGTATGGGACCACGGGGTGTTCCGCGCCGCCAACTACACACTTGACGAGCTCGAGCGCCAGCTGGAACAGGCAGACTTTGCCATTGCCGTGGCCCACGCGGATGACATGGTCATCAGCCGCGGTGACGAGTGGCCTGTCATGCGCGACAACGTCGTCTTTGAACTGGGTATGTTCATTGGATTCCTGGGGCGTCGGCGCGCCTTCTTGATGGAGCCGCGCGAAGACAAGCTGAAGCTTCCCAGTGATCTCACGGGGCTCACGACCGTCCCCTACCGATACACCCCTGGCCCGGACGCCCGGGCTTTGATTGCACCGGCATGCGAACAAATTCGCTCCCGCATTCTCGAAGCTGGGCCGAGGGACTGACGGTGGCACTGCTGGAAGAGATGACGGCCGCCGTGCAGGCGATAGCACAAACCCGATGGTCTACACGGAGAGGTCAAGTTGTACCCGATCCAGAAGATCTGCGATTGGGCAATGACGCAGTGGAGTTTGATCGTGCCACTGTTTTGTACGCGGACCTGAACGGCTCAACGAATATGGTCGACACCGAAGCCTGGCAGTTGAGTGCAGAGATCTACAAAGCGTTCCTGCACTGTGCAGCGACGATCATCAGGAAAGAGGGCGGCAAGATCACCTCCTACGACGGAGATCGTGTCATGGGCATCTGGGTGGGTGACCGGCAAGCCACGCCGGCGGCTAAGGCCGGGTTGAAAATCAACTATGCGGTCAAGATGATCGTCATGCCAGCGTTGAAACAGCAGTACCCCGACTGGACAGGTACCGTGAGGCATGTCGTCGGAATCGACAGCAGCCCAATCCGAGCTGCTCGCACGGGTATTCGAGGCGGCAACGACATCGTCTGGGTTGGACGCGCGGCCAATCATGCGGCCAAGCTCACGGACCTGGACCTTGCCCCGTCAACCTGGATTACCGATGAGGTGTTCATCCGGTTGGCTGATGAGTTGAAGTACGGTGGAACGCCGCCGACTCTGATGTGGGAGGCGTTCCGCTGGAACCGGCAGGGTGGTCGCCGCATTCACGGATCAGACTGGGCTTGGCGCGTCTAAAGCGCCCTCTGCGGACCCGGCATTCGCAGGGCCAGCATGGCAGGGAAAGGGCGCACTGTTAGAGGCCGATTTCATGGCGCGGGAGTCAGGCAGCCGAGTCCTGCCCTCCGATGAGTGCGCGCCGGGAGAGGAACCCGCTGCCATTGCGGAGCTCTGGCAGAGGTTCATCTACGCACCGGCCCCTAGCGCCGCATTGATCTCAGCGAAGGCCTTCTCAAAGCGCTCCAGCGTTTCATTGATGGCCGTAGTTTCCGCGGCCAGCACGTGCTGATTCTGGATGAGCCAGTTGGCGGGAGTGAAATGATCCAGGGGCGGAACGGAAGCCCCCATGACATTAAACAGTGCTTCGGCCTGTTTGACCTGGCGCGTCAGGGCACCGTCTTGGCTGAACTGCCGGGCGGAAATTTGCCCTTTTCCCTTCAGACCGTAGGCACCGTTGAGGATGTCGGCGAAGACGGCGGGTGCGAAGAAGTCCTCAATGTCGCTCTCCGCCTTTCCGGTGAAATCCGTGGCTACCAAGACGCCGGAAGTCTTCATGATCTGAGACTCCCTCAGCCGCTGCACCTTGCCTTTATCGCCATTGCCGTAGTCACACAAGGCGACCATGTGGATGCCCTTGCCAGAGAAGAGCGAGGCGAACGATTGCACTTTGTCTATGCCGCCTGTGGGGCAGATCACCCACCGGCTGTCCAAGCCTTGGCGCTTGCGTTGCTTGAGCGCGTGCGATGCCGCCTGAAGATAGAGCACATCCGAAGGTCCTTCGACCAACAGGGTATGCGCTCCCACAAACAGGCTTTGGGTAACCTCGTAACCGAGATGGGCCTGAAGGGGGAACAGCGTGTCCTGATCGACGCTCAGGACGTCCGCGGAGACCTGTGTGCCCTTAACGGTGGGGCGGCGACGCTGGTCGTAGGTGACAACGTCCTCGACGACGCGAACGTCCGCAAGACGATCGGCCGGCACCATAAAGGGCGAGTGGGTGCTGTAGATGACCTGGTGGTCGGGGAGTAGACGCTCAATGATGTAGCGGAGCAGATCAGCTTGCGCCTTTCCATGTAGCGTCAATCCAGGCTCATCCAGAAGGATGATCGCACCGGGGTTCCTCTTTCGCATCTGCTTGAACTGCGACAGGAAGGAGAAGAACCAGACGAATCCGGCGCTGCGCTCAGACAGGGGCACCGAAACCTTGTGGTTGTCATTCCGAATGCGGATTTTGGCAACAGTCCCGCTATTGAAGGGGGCGGGATCCTCGGAGAGGCCTTGGGCAAGCGCTATCTCTACACTGAGCGCGTCGTTCTGACTCCAAAACTCGAAGATCTCATCGGTAATTTCATTGGAGGCGGCTTGGCAACGTGCGTTGAGCTCTTCCAGGCGTGTGCTGGACTGCAATTCGCTGACCGACGTCCCGGCGTACTCGAGGAAGTCGAGGAAAATCTGGTCACCCGGGGAGATCGTCGCGCCGCTTTGGGTGTCACGAGACAGCTTGTCCAGCGATATCTCCCCGGACATGCGATCAAAGTGAGAGGTATAGAAGAACGCCGGCATCCTTTTCTGCAGGATATCGATGGCCGCCAGCACTGGTTTCCCCTTGCGGAAGCCGCTGATGGACCGCTTGACCGCCTGCAATTGGTCAGACGGCTCGGGGTGCGCATCTATCTCGACCACGAGTCGATCCAGCAATATCTTGGAAAACTTCTCCCGCTCTTCGCCTGCCACACCGTGCTGGTCGAGCAGAAACGCGCGCACCACGTTGGGATCGACGTGAATGCTCCAAGTGCTGTGGCCACTGTAATCTGTCGTTACGTCAACGGTCGTACTACTTAACGCGCCGGCACCCAGGACGTCGGCGACCGCCTTTTGGTCTTCGTGGCTGAGCTCCCAGGTCAGGGTGGCAACCGGTGCGGGTTCGTCGTCGTGGCGTTCCTCATACCGCGTGAGGAAGCGGCGGGGGTAATCGCGCACCGTGTCGTAAGCAAACTGGTCGGCGATGGGACGGGTACCAAACAACGCCGTCAGAATTGCAGTCTTGCCCGCCTCGTTCTTACCGACCAAGCAGGTCAGCTCTCCGACATCGAACGTTCCGGAATCCTCTGCAGAACGGAAGTTTCGGATCCGTGCCTTGACTAGCTTCATGCTGCCCCCTGATTCCTGCCGTGGATGGTGCGCGTCTTGTGCAGGATAGGGCCCGAGCGGGGCACATTCAACGCGCACTGCTGGCCGCTCGGGCCGGAGGCTCAGTCCTCATCCATCAGGCGCGCGGCGGGGTTGCTGCCGACGCCGCCCTGCTGGAAATATCCGATCACGCTGGCCACGGAGCGGTGATCGGTCATCGCCATCAGCGCCGGCAGGGCCACCCCACGCCGCGCACCTTCGGTAACAAAGCCCGAGCGCAGGCTGTGGCCGGCAAAGTCCCCGTCCAGACCGGCCAACCGCGCCCGGTCCTTAACGATGGCGGCGACCGCCTTGCCGCTGAGCGCGCCGCCCAATGACCGTGGCCAGACGCGCCGGAACAGGGGGCCGTCGGTAATCTCGGCCACGTCCAGCCAGTCCTGCAGTGCGGTGGCTGCCTCTCCCAGGATGGGCTTGTCGGGGCTGCTGCCAACCACTGGCCCGGACTGCAAGGTTTTTCCGTGATCCAAGCGATAGGTGTAGCCGCCTTCGGGCAGTCGGGTGAGGTGATTCACCGTCGCCTCGGCGACTTCGCTGCGGCGGCGCCCGCCGCTAGCAAAGGCAAAGTAGAGCAGGGCGCGATCGCGCTTCCCCTTGAGCGAGGTGTCGCAGGTGGCCGCCATTGCGCGCAGATCTGCGGCTGACAGCGCGGTCTTCTTGGCCGGGCGCTCGCCTCGTTTGTGAGAAGCCCTGCGCCCCTTGGACAGTAGGGTCCTCACGGCGCGATCCTCGCAAGGGTTGTCTTGGCGGGCCTGCTTGTGGGCCGCCGACAAGACCGCCACCCGGTGGACCAGGCTGGAGAACGCCAGCGGCCCAGGCTTCTTCTTCAGGCCCGCATGCACCAAGGCACTATCCAAGTCTGCAGGCAGATCCCAACGAAGCCCCAAATCGCCTGAGCGCCCCATGTGATCCACGATGAACTGAACCACTGCCGCCGGGGGGACGGGTAGGGCGATGGGCCTGCCATAGCGCCCTTCGAACCAGCCCGCCCAATAGCGCAGGGCGCCGGCGTAGCTGCGAATGGTGTTAGGCGCTTCGGCCTCCTGCAGGATGTCTCGCACCGCTTCTGCGGCGGAAGTGGCCAGCCGCTCCGGAACCAGCCCCGAAACGAGTTCCCCTGACGCAGCAGTGATATTATTCATATGTACTATGTATTGTGCACTATGATTAGGTTGAGCTACATCTGATAAATATGCCTTATCAGACATGGCCTGCCAATTCTCACCGTTCCGCAGAAGGACACCCAATGGCCAAGGGCATCAGCGAACTGGATGTGCACCAGGCAGCGGACGACATCATCGCCGCCGGCGAACGTCCCACCGTCGAGCGAATCCGAGCCCACTTGGGCACCGGCTCGCCCAACACCGTCACGCGTTGGCTGGAGACCTGGTGGCAGACCGTAGGCTTTCGCCTGCGCCAGCGCGCCATTGAGGCGGCGGTTCCAGGCATCCCAGAGCGGGTAGCTCACCTGAGCCAGCGTTTGTGGCAGGCCGCGCTGCAGGATGCCGGCGAGCTCGCTCAGACCCAGCTGGAGTCGACCAGGCACGCACTGGAGGAACGCGAGCGCCTGCTGGAGGAGGACCGGGTGGCCCTGACGCTGGCGATTGAGGCCAGCCAGAAGCGCGAAAGGGAGGCTCAGGTCCAGACTCAGGCCGCCGCCACCACCGCGGAGCAGTTGGCGGCACAGGTCTCCCAGATGACGGCACAAGTACAAGACCTGCTGCGCCAACGCGATGGAGCCTATGGACGGGCGGAGCGACTCGAGCAGGAACTGGATGCCGTACGCCGCAGTCTGGGCGAGGCCGCGGCCGCTCACGAAGAAGAGAGGAGGGCGCTCCAGGCGCACGTCAGGGCAGTGGAGGATCGTGCCCATACGGAGGTTGACCGGCATCGCCAGGCGTTGCGGTCAGCCGAGCAGGAGTGGGGGCGGGAGCGCATGGCCTTGGCCACCTCATTGCGAGAGAGCGAGCAACAAGCCATTGCTGCTGCCAACCGCGAGCAACAGGCATTGCGCCGACTGGAAGGCGTGAACGCGCGGGCTGATGGCTTGGAGGCGCAGCTGACGTCACTGAAGGAAACCACTCGGCAAGTTACCGAGGCACTCCGACAAGGGAGAGCGAACACGGCAACGCCAAGCAGGCAAAGCAAGCCACGCCGCACCGCGCCCAGAAGAGTGGGCGAGCCGACACAAGAACCCAATAGCAGGAAATCTAAGACTTGAGGCCATCCATTCGATCAAGGCTTCTTTCCCCGAAAGACTTGGAGGACGTACACGCCCCCCCCCCCAAAGTTCATCCTCGACCGCGCCCGAGAGCACGGCGCGACAGGCCCCGTACGAACGGTAGAAACCAGCACGCCGGAGGAGGAACGCCATGAAGCAGGGAAGAACTGACAGAGATTGGGCGGTGGTCGCTGTGATGACCTTTGCCGCAGGAGCCGTCTTGACTTGGGCACTCATGAGCAAGCCGAGTCCCAAATCCGCCACGTTAGCGCTTGACTGGCCGGCGTGGGTGCAAGCGATCGGCAGCATCGCAGCCATCATCGCCGCGGGACTGATCCCCCTTTGGCACGCCAGAGTCAGGAGACGGGAGGTCACACAGTCCCTCATAGAGCTGATTTCCTATGCGCGATTTCCAGCGACACTGATGCTGGCGCAGTTCGAGGGAGGATTCGGCGGCCCCCGGCTGATCTTGGCGCATCTGACCCAGCTTCATAAGGCTTTCGATTCAGTCAACTATGTTGACGTGCCGAACCGATCCTTGGCGATTGCGCTGCAGCAATCAGCAACGGCTGTGAGTGCACTTAAGGAGATCCAGGAACTCTTTCTGAGAAAAGAAGAGATGAAAAAGGGGCGGGGGAGCGAGATCGTTAAAAAGTACCTGCTCATGCTCGATAGAGCCGTCGAAGAAGCAATCAAGGCAACCGGTCAGCGGCCTCGAGACTTCAACTACGACACAATCGTGCTGCCTAATGAATAGCCCATGCAAATGCTGTTCGTTACAACTACGCGGTAATAGTCACAAACCTCTCTCTAGTAATCCACTGCCGAGGGCTATCCGGCAAATCGTGCGGAGTCGGAGGGAGTAGCTGGCGTCTGAACGGGGGAACTCGCCTGGCGATGTAGCAGGGGCCTGGTGCACTGGACTGTAACAGAGCAGTTTCACTGTCACCGCGCCTTGTTACGGTAAAGAACCTCCGTTACATTCGCTGCTATGAACGACCTCGACGCCGCAGCCCGCTATCTTCAGGGTCTACTACCCGACATGGTCGGTGAGCTCGAGCCCTGGCCCAGCTCCAAGACGCGCGGCTTACCCCACTTCCTCGCCACCCTATTCGGCCTGGCCGAGCTTGACCTGCTCGGCCACAGGGTGCTGCTGGCCACCGTCCCGGCGCAGACGGAACCGTTGCCACCTTTGCGGCTGATCGCGCAGGTGCATCGATTGGCGGAAAAGGCCGGCTTGAGGGTCATTCTCGTGCTCTCCGGCGTTTCGCCCTACATTCGCTCCAAGCTCATCGAGTCTCGGGTGGATTTCGTTGTGCCTGGTAGCCAACTGTTCGCTCCGAGCTTCCTGATGAGCTTACGCGAGCGCGATTCGTCTCCAAGGGTGCTCACATCCGCTGGGGAGCGGTTGAGCCATCCGGCACAAGCGGTTCTGATCGCGGCCCTGTTGCGGCCCGACTTGGAGGAGCGCGGCATCCCTGGCAGCGTCCCGTGGGTGCCGCTCGACCTGGCGCGCGAGGCAGGCTACTCACGCATGACTGCCTCGCGGGTCGCCCGTGAACTGGTGGCGGCTAACCTCGTCAGCGCCCAGCGCGAGGGGCGGGAGACGAAGCTACGGTTCTTGAAAGCGCGCCGCTCCTTGTGGGCGGTCGCGCTGCCGCGGCTGCGCTCGCCGGTGCTGCGCACCACTTGCATCGGCAAAAGTGGCTTGGACATGCTGCTGGCCGATCATTGTCGTGCTGCGGGAGAAACCGGCCTGTCCGTTCTCACCGAACTGGCGGCGCCATCGCGTCCGATCGCTGCGATCGGACGAGACTGCTTCCGTCGGCATCCGGAGCCGGAATGGTTTCCCGTGGCCGGCGAGGGCTATGCAGACGTGCAGCATTGGGCGTACTCCACCCGCCTGGGTGGCGCGGGCACCGTCGTGGACCCGTTGTCGCTGTACCTGTCCTTGCAGGGACAGGGCGACCCGAGGCTGAACGGCGCGCTGCGGGACCTGCTCGATGAGGTCTTCGTCTGATCGCAGGCGCGCGGGAGCTCGGCGAGTGGTGCCTGAACTCCGGTACCAGTCCGCGGTCATCGGGGCCGTTGCGCTGGCCGTCGTAACGCAGGAAGCGAAGCGGCAAGTGGGGCCACGAAGGATCTGGAACGTGGTGCTGAGCGTGGAGGCGCTGACGCTTGCGTTCGGCCAGCGGTTCTCGGGGGGATATCGAGGCAGCGGCTACGAGGTGCGCCAGCCCTCGGACCGACACTCAACGTTCTATCGCTTCCGGCGGCCTGCGCCCAGAAACTGCAGGAGTGGCCGACGGGTCGTTTCGACCTGATCGTCTGCAGCGGGATGGACGACTAACCCGGGCCGGATGCCCTGCTCGAACTGCGTGACGGTGCGCATGGGGCGACGAAGGACGGTAGCCTGCTGGTGGCTTGCCAATGGCTGCCCATCCTTCAAGTAGCAATGCCTTGGGCGCATGCGCTGGCTAGGATTGTGCCGCGCTGAATCTGCTTCTGGCCGGCAGACGATCACCCTCGAAGTCGCAGGGCTAGGACAACTGATCTCAATCATGGAGGGATAGATGTGGCCTAACCCTTAACAACTCCGTGAGGGCGGCTTACATCGCATCCACAGTGATGCCATGAAGGATCATTGAAGCATGCTGGGACGCAAGTTTGTCCAGCGCAGGTGCATGCGGACTCGAGGTCCCGAACAGCTCGTGGAACAGCACACCCATTACGATCGGAGCCATGATTGAAAAGGCCATGAGATTTGAGTCGCCGGCGCGGACGGTCCCCTTGGCCTGCGCCCGCTCGACAGCGCTTGCCACCAGCCGGATCATGCGAGATGCAACTTCGTCATGCCAGATCCTCGCAAGCTCAGGAAACATTCGGCTCTCCGATAGCACCATTCGCAATGCTGCAGACAAGCGGGCATCGCCACCTGATGAGACCGCTCGCTGGAGGAGCGTCGGGATTAGCTCCTCAATCGACCCGTCGAAGGTCGCCTGTGCCGTCTCAAGGCCTTCCAGATTTGTGGAGATCAACTGGCGCGCTGCGGCTCGAAACAGCTCTTCCTTGGTTTCAAAGTAGAGGTAGATCGTGCCCTTCGCGACTCGTGCGCGCTTCGCGATATCAGAGAGCTTTGCGGCAGCAAAGCCGTTCTCAAGGAAAACATCTACCGCAGCGTCTACAATCTCGAGCGGCCGCGCCTCCTTGCGACGACTCCACTTAGGTTGCATCTCGCTCACGTGCTCAATCTCTTGCCCATGCGGGAATCCCAATAGCGCTGCAGCTCGTCTAGGGACTGCGTTGGCTGTGCCAATCCCACCCAAGTGTCAGGCCGCAGAACGTAGACAGCGTCCTGCTGACGTCCAGCGCGGCCATGTTCTTCGTGCCAGGTAAACTCGCGAAGAGCCATGCCGCGGCTGTCGCACCAGCCCTTTAGTTCAGTACTGGCTCGTCCATAGACATGGACCTGCCAGCCGATTTGCTCTGAGATCGCGTAGTTGTCCTCACCACGCGTCTTCACCCAGGGCAGGCGATCGCCGCCTTCAATCTTTCCAGCCTTGCCCTGGCTCAAGGGGCTATGCGATCTACAGCATCATCATGATCAACGTTGTCTTCCACGTGATCCCGCTGATTCTCGGGGTCGGCTACGGCGCGGGAACGCTAACTGCGATCATCATCTTCATCCCCCTCTGCGCTTGGATGATCTACACATCCTTTGGCGCGGGTCGTATGAGCTATCGAGCACTAGCCCTTTTGGTTGGTGCGGGAGTGTTGTTCCATGCCCTACTCACTATTCCGATGATTCTCCTGCTGCAAGGTGCAATCTCAGAGACGTCCGTAGTCATGATTCAGGTAGCCAACCCCTTTGTGCTGATGGTCATCTTGTCGGCGGCGGAGCGCTCGCGCTTGAGCATGCCGGCAAGGCAGCGTCGGCCAAGTGCCTCTCGCTAGCTCGAGTCTTCTTCGGCGCCTAGTCAGACCTCCCATCCCGTCTCGCTCACGCAGCCGCTTCGGTGACCCCTGGCGGACAAGGCGGAGCAACTTTAATGGTGCCTGTCCCCGCCTGTGTTGAGGCGGGGTAGCAGCTTGCAATGGCGTTAGGGATTCTCGATGGGAGCCAGATCATTTGCCCCTATTGCTCGATGGAGGAGGGGGCTGGCTCGCTCCTATTGAGCCGACGCCTTGCCCGGGCCTTTGTATCTGCTCAGCCAATAGCTGTAAGGCGTGGGTAGCACGCTGGCTGGGAGCTCCTGGCCAAGCGCAATGGCCATTTGGTACGGATAGTGCGGATTGGATAGGTGGGCCCGCCCGATCATCACTAGGTCAACCTGACAGTCCGCTACAACGCGCTCGGCAGTCTGTGGATCATCGATGCACCAACCTGTGGCCACCGGAAGCCCAGTTTCATTAGCAAATCGCTCAGCAAGGGGTGCCAGGAACGCCTGTGTACCCCATGGGACGCGGCCACCAAGAGCACTGAAGCCAATGCTCACGTTGAGCAGATCAAGCCCCAACTCTCGCATTTCTTTGCCAATCTCAATGGAGTCGACCAGTGCTTGGCCATCGCGCGAGTTGTACTCCACAACTCCAAAGCGCGCGGTCAGCGGCAGATGCTCGGGCCAAACCTTACGGACGGCCGCCAATGTCTCCAGCAGGAAGCGTGCTCTGTTCTCCGCACTGCCACCGTAGCGATCCTCCCGCTTGTTGCTGTCGGGGCTGAAGAAGCTCTGCGCCAGATAGCCATGAGCGAAGTGAAGCTCCAGCCATTCAAATCCTGCAGCAAGCGCACGCTTGGCTGCAGCGACGAAATCCGCTTGAACGCGATGAATGTCCTCAACCGTCATCTCGTTGGGAACTCTATCGAGCGAGCCGCCAAAGGCGATCGGCGAGGGACCAAGGATCGCCCATCCTGCGGGATCATCGGCTGCGATGTGGTCATCGCCTTGCCATGGCCGATTTGCACTAGCCTTGCGCCCTGCGTGGCCGATCTGGATGCCAGCTACGGCACCGCCTTGCTTGATGGCAGAAGCGATGGCTGCCATTCCTGGAATTTGCTCATCACCCCACAGGCCAGCACATCCCGGGGTGATGCGTCCTTCCGGAGACACGGCGGTAGCCTCGACAATCACGAGCCCAGCGCCTCCGCGCGCAAGCGCGGCATAGTGGCTGAGATGCCAATCGTTGATACGGCCGTCCTCCGCACTGTACTGGCACATGGGCGGCACCGCGATACGATTCTTAAGAGTGACACCTTTGAGCTCGAATGGGCTAAACAGGGCAGACATAAACGGGGCTTTGGGGAGAGCAAGAGGAGCAAGCACGGGGATTTACTCCGGCTTAGGACGTTGACTTGGCGGCTCGAGCTGCTTCCACCAGGCCGTCCAGCCAATCCTGGTGACCATTGATCATTGGATTCGGCTTGGCCAGACGCAGGGCTTCTGCAGGCTGTCCCTTCTGCGTCTCCTGCGTGAGGATCCGCACTCGGCCACCATCAAGGTCTTCGACAATCCACGCATGATGAACGTCAAGTCGATCGGCAGACCCGGGCTCACCGGCCCAGCCATGCCAAGCGATCCGGCCCGGACCCTCGGAGGTAGGAGCCTCATGCTCGACGCATTGAGCCTCCACGGGAAGCCAAAGGTTTCAAAGTAGAATCGATCCCCGTTTCGCAACAGAGGGCCGGCGCCATCGTGGAAGCGCACATTGGCTGAATTTCCGTAGTAGGTCGGCCACAGACGTGGCTCTTCAAGCAACGGCCAAACATCAGCTGCGGCAAGGCCGAGGACGATCAGCTCATTCGAGACAAAGTTTTCGGTGTAACCAGGAAGGTAGCCTTCCGGCCAACGAATGCCGTTCATTTTCATCATATGCTCCTTAGGGCTAGCGGCGCGGCTCGCCGATGAATCGTTAAAATTACGTTCGCCAGCTTCTAACTTGCAGACCTCTGACTTCTACAGCCGAGACACTTGCTCCGTACCGTCGTGTCTCAGTTTGGCGAGGACTGCCTGGCAGTCGAAAGCTGGCTGAGGGTGTGCGTGGAGCTAGACGTACGCGCCAGCTGAATACGTAAGCTCGTAGCTGTGGCTGTAGATCTCCAGGATGTTGCCCAGCGGATCCTCCATGTAAACCATCCGATAGGGCTTCTCCCCTGGGAAGTACTCTCGAACCGGCATTCGCTGCTTTCCACCAGCTGCCACAATCCGAGCGGCCAGGCCTTCAACGTCCGGATCCTGAATACAGAAGTGGAAGACGCCCGACTTCCAGTACTCGAAGTTGTTCGCGGGACGCTCGGCGTTATTGAACTGGAAGATTTCGACTCCAACCCGGTCACCAGTGGATAGATGTGCAATGCGGAAGCTGCCCCATCCAGGCCCAAACACATCCGTGCACATCACGCCAATTGCGCTTTCGTCTTCAGCAATCCTGGTCGGCGGCATGACGAGGTACCAGCCCAAGACTTCTGTATAGAAGGAAACCGCGGCATCGAGATCGGTAACAGACAGGCCGATGTGGGAGAAGGCGCGAGGGTAGGGAGGGGGTAGGGCAGGCACGGCACACCACTGAAGAGAGGGGTAGCCGCAAGATTAGACCCTGCAACTCAACCATGATCTGATCCATTTTTATCAGATTGATAAAATATTCTTATGCTGAATGAGCATTGGCTCCGATCCTTTCGGGCTATCGCAGAGGTCGGGAGCTTTACCAGGGCCGCAGGCCAGCTGCAGCTCACCCAGGCTGCGGTCAGTCAGCATGTACGTCATCTTGAGCAACAGCTGGGTGCCCTGTTTCTGCGCAGACCACGATTTATTGAGCTGACGCCGGCGGGAATGGCTCTATTGCAGTACTGCCAAGAGATGGATTCGGCCGATCGCCGGCTTCAAGCCAAGCTCGCGAGCGCGGACAGCGATCAGGGGGAGTTTGCGCTGATAACCCCCGGGAGTGTTGGCCTTGCTCTTTACCCGGTGTTGCTGGACTTCCAGCGCACCCATCCCGGCTTGATCATTCGTCATCGCTTCTCGCCGGACCCAGAAATCCTATCGGCGGTACTGGAGAAGAAGTACGAGGTGGGTCTACTTGCACTTCGGCCGGATGACCCTCGGCTGCGGGCTGAGCCCTTCACCGAGGAGGCGCTTGAGCTGGTAGTTCCGAGAGGTGCCTGCGCGGACAGCTGGGCGGATCTTCAAAAGTTGGGTTTCGTTGATCATCCAGATGGCCAGGCTATGGCCACCCGCCTTCTCGCCCGCAAGTTCCCAGGAAATCCAGGCGTACGCGCGCTTCCTATACACGGCTTCACCAATCAGGTTGCGCTCATCCTTGAGCCGGTATCGCTCGGGCTGGGATTCACTGTCATTCCGCGACACGCCCGTGAATCCTTCGCTCGGCAAGACGCAATTGAGGTGGTTGACTGTGGATCTCCGGTGGTTGACACCCTCTGGATGATCCATCGATCCGAATGGCCACTGTCTGGGCCAGCTAAATGGTTGACCCAACAGCTTCGAGGCCTGCCTCGATTCAGCGGGAGGAGGGCTCCACCTCTCGCTGGAGCGGACTGAGGCCCCTTCTATACTGGTCTGGGGTCCGGCCAGAGTGTCGCTTGAACATCTCACTGAAAGACGTTGAGTTTGCATAGCCCAGATCGTCTGCAATCTGCGTAATTGATCGGTCTGAACCCAAGGCATCAATTGCCCTCAGAAAACGAAGCCGACTGCGCCACTCTCCGAACCCCATCCCTAGCTCGCGCTTTGCCAAGCGCTCAAGTGATCGAACACTAATGTGGTGGCGCTCTGCGACCTCAAGTGCCGACGGAGAGTCCTGAAGGGAGGTCTCGGCATAGCTCAGAATCCGCTTTAGCACGTCACCGCTGGCCAGCGGCAGGAAGCTCGACATCACCGGCGCGGCCAGAATCAGGTCAAGGGCGACCGCGGAGAGTCGCCGGTCTTCTGGCTTAACGGCCTCGCCGATGTCACGACGGGCCAGTTCGTCCAAGATCTCCCTAAGCAACGAGCTAACCGCTAACGCAGTCGGAATGCTGGGCATCTGCGCCGACGCGCCGACCGAAAGGTATGCGGATCGATAAGCAACCGCACCACGGTTTCGGGATGAGTGGTGAACACCAGGCGGAATCCATATCGCATAGTGGGTAGGGGACACCATCCAGTCCTCGCCTACCTGTAACTCCATGACACCCTGCGCAACATAGTTGAACTGCCCCCACGGATGCACACGAGCATCCCAGTCGGAGGGAGGCAAAGTCCCTTGCCGAACGTAGATGTCTCCAGGGATGGAGCTGAACGAGGGGACGGGGTCCATTGCCATGTCGCATTCAAGATGAAGATTGGCGCAAATTATGGATGTAACGAAATTCCGCCAAGTCTACGCTACTGGCTGTTGATATCCAGTATCTGAGGATGCCATGTACTACCTGCTCCCCCTCCTGGCCTGCCTTCTCTGGGGCGCCAACACCATCGTTACAAAGCTCGCTGCAGGGTCCGTCGGCCCGGTCGATATTAGCTTCTGGCGATGGCTTGCTGCGGCCATCATCTTGCTCCCATTCGCCCTGCCGCGCCTGAAGTCGAACCTAGCGGTCCTGAAAGCCAATTGGGCACGCTTCCTCGTGCTCGGTGCTTTGGGCGGTGTCATGTTCCAATGCCTGGCGTACTACGCCGCACATTTCACTTCTGCGACCAACATGGGCGTTATCCAGGCACTCATCCCGTTGATCGCTCTTGCCTTGTCGCGCATCTTCATGGGTCACGCAGTCCGCGGTGGCGCAGTGATTGGTTCGATCATCTCCTTGGTTGGGGTGATAGCGGTAGTGTCCCATGGTGACTTTGAAGCCTTGGTTTCCCATGGAATCAACAAAGGTGACGCCCTGATGCTGCTGGGCGCTTTGGCTTTTGCCACCTACAATTTGCTGATGCACAAGTGGCGCATTCCCGTAACGCTGATCGAATCCCTGTTTCTTCAAGCCATGTCTGCAACGATCCTGCTGCTACCTCTTTTCCTTGTCGCAGGCACTGGCGTCCAGGGTGGCGCAGCCATCGGCTGCATTGCATTCGCAGCAATCGGCGCTTCGATCATGGCACCGTTGGCATGGATGACCGGCCTGCATCGGCTGGGCTCTGCTCGCGTGGCCGGGTTCTTCAATCTCGTCCCGATCGTCACTGCATTGCTTGCGGTGGTGGTCCTCAAAGAGTCTCTGAGCACCTGGGTCGTGGGTGGCGGTTTGATGGCAGTATTTGGTGTGGTACTGGCGGAGTACGCAGCTCGCAAGAAGCCTGACGAGGTCATGGTCGTGGATGACACCTCGACCAAGCGCTGAAAGACAATTGCATAGCTGCAGTTCAAATGAAAACGGGCCGCTTGAGGCCCGTTCTCCTTGTTCGGGGAACGCTTCTTCGGCTAGCCAGGTTCAAAGGGCCCTCTCCTCAAGGTGAAGTTGCATCTAGACAGCGCTCTTCAGCTGAGTTGGGCACATGCCGGTTAGTCGGCGAAACATTGCAATAAAAGGGGAGGGGCCGCTATAGCCCAGCCGCTTGGCAACATCACCAACTTTGCAGTCGCTCTGGAGGAGAGGGAGGGACGCAGCAAGCTTCAGCCTCTGGCGCCACTCACAACATCCCAGGCCAGTAGCGGCAACCCAGCGTCTTGCAGGAGTCCGAGAGGATACGCCAGCAACTTCTGCCCATTGAACTAGTGACTGGCCACTTCCTGGATCGGCTTGTAGCGCATCGATGATGGGGGCTAACAAGCGCGAAAACGCCAAGAATGCGCGGCCAAAGCTTCTGTTTCGGTAACTCAGCGAATGACCGGGGATCACCCCAAAGCGGAAAGGCTAACAGTAGGAACCGGGGATGCTTCGCGGCCCAGCTGCGCATCTTGCGCTGCCGCCGCCAAGCGATAGCCTTTGCGTCTCGAAGCTTGTGTAGGGCGCAATCCTCCACGTCAGACAGTCGCGCCGAAAGGGTATAGGCCCCGCGACAAGCCCATCGGAGGCATTTAGGGGTTCGCTTTAGCGACCTGTGGAGCTGCTGTGGAGTGGGCCGGAGAAATGTCTTCACATCAACAACTGTAAAGACGTCGCTTCACCCGGATCTACACGAGGGTTCAGACCCCACGGTTCCACAAAACAGCCTAAAGTTTCGACCCGGCACGCCGAGGCCGATCTACGTCACGGATTTCCGGCAGGGCGTGCCCCTTCCATCCGGTTGGCCGTCTGTCACTGGCGTGTGCGCCTGGTCCCGACCGGCCGGCAAGAAGCGCGAACCTACCGCTACACCCTAAGGGGCTTTAGTCTTTGATTCGCTTCTCAAAGTTTGTGATCAACTTGCCCAGCGAAAGGCCTGTCAGGCGGGCGATATCTCTCAGCTCCACCACATCAACCCTTCTCTTGCCTGTTTCGACGTCGCTGATGAATGACTGGCTGCGGCCCAGCATGCTGGACACCTGGGCCTGGGTCAGACCGGCAGCTAGCCGCGCCTCGCGAACAGCGTCAATGAGGGCAGCGTACTCTTTTCGATGGATGGACTTCGACACGACCGCGCCTTGGCTGAGCGGCCTAGAAAGCTATATCCAGTTCTCCGATATCTAAAAACCCGATATTCTGTCTTCTTCATTGACAGGGGGACGCATGAGCGAACAGCCATACCGCTTCATCACCGCGGCCAGAAGCAGAGCAACACTGATCCTGGCAGCATCAGCACTGCTAGCTGCCTGCAGCGGTCCGACAGACAAGAAGATGGTTACGAATGGAACCCAGCAGCAATACCGGCAGTCAATTGACGCTATCGACCCGGAACTCAATGCCCACGAAAGAGCGGCCTTCAACTGGGCAGTCGCTGGGATGAACCTTGAAGAGGGTCGGCAGGGAATCATTACGTACAGGGCCAAAAGCTGCCTAAGCGACTGAATTTCAAAGTTGATTGCTCGTCTCTCGATCAGGTTCTCCCCATCTATGGGGTCTGTTCAAGCACCTTGGCTGTGTAGCTCAGCGGCGCCACTTCCCTTTCAAGATCCAGGTGGTAGTCGCCGAAGCGATTGATGTGGCTGGTCCGATAAGGCGACAGGCCGGCCAGGATCTCGGGCGTCAGTTCAATCCCCTCCTTCCTCATCTCGGCCAAGGTCCGGCTCATGCCTTCCACGTTGTGGAGGATGATCATGTTGGCCACCAGCTGGCTGTACTTGATGATCTTGCGCTGCTCGTGTTGGACGTTCTCAGCAATGATCCCCTGGCTGCCAAAGAACACCCATTTCACGAAGCCGTTGTATTCCTCGCTCTTGTTGGTGGCAGCATGGATCGTTTTGCGGATCTCATTGTCATCAATGTAGCGCAGCAAGAACAGCGTTCGAACGGCCTTGCCAAGTTCCCGGAAGGCGAAGTACAGCTTGTTCTTCCGGCTGTAGGTGCCCAGCCGGCGCAGGATCGAGGACGCGGTGATCTTGCCCAATCGGATTGAGATCACCACCCGCAGCATGTCGTGGAGATGGGTGGCGATCAGTTGCCAGTCGATGCTGTCCCCGAACAGTGCCTGGATGTTCTTATAAGCCCTACCCGGTTCGGGCCGAAAGAATGTCAGGTCCTTGATGTTCCGGATCCGGGGCATCAGCTGGATGCCCAGCATGTGGGCCAGGCCGAAGACCGGATAGCTTTGGGCCTGCGTGTCGCCATGGACGATCTCAGGCTGGATGTCGGAAGTGTTGGCCAACAGACCGTCGAGGATGTAGATGCCCTCGTGCACGCCACAGGGAATGACGTGGCTGAACGGCGCTACGTATTTGTCGGACACGTGGTAGTAGCCGATGCCACCGTAGCCGCCGTAGCGGATGTGATACTCCGACAGCAGGTTGTCCTCGTAGACGCTCCACTTCGTGCCATCAGCTGATGCGCTCTTGCCGCTGCCCCAATAGCCAGGCAGGTCGAATTTGTTGTAGGTATTGATGACCTCCACGATGGCCTTCTCAAGCACATCCTCGGTCACGTATTTCAGGTTGAGCCAAGCGACTTGGCGCCGGCTGAAGCCCTTGATCGACCGCGCCGTCTGCGTCGGCCCCAGGTTGCAGCCATAGCAGAATAGCGTGGTGATCACACGTCGGGGCAGATCTTCGACCTGGCTCTCGGTGCCGGCGATCGGGCGGAAGAAACGGTGCAGATCCAGCCATTGGCTGGCATCGATCAGGACATCGACGATGCTGGATTCTGGAAGCCGTTCGGCGATGAGGCGATCCACCGTGGTAATCGCGCTGGAGACTTCGGCGCGTTGCCCCTTCCGCAGCACCAGGCGCCCATCCAGGATGTCCGCATGTACGTTCTCCGGGAAACGCGCGTCGACCTCATCGGCCAGGGAGGTCAGTTGTGCACGTAATCCCGCCACGAAAGACTCGGCGTCGGTGGGCAGGCCTGACACCTGGCCGTAGGCTTCCAGTTCCTGGGCCAAGGTGGCTTCATCGACCAGCTGCTCACGGTAGTCATCAAACCGTTCGCTGCTGGGAATGAAGAGATCTCCGGACTTCAGTTCGTCCTTGACCTGCACCAGCACGGCCAGCTCGAAGTACTTACGGTGCATCCAGCCGGCGCCGGCTGCACTGGCCCGCTTGCCGAACACGTGCTGACACCAGAGCTTGGACATCCAGTCAAAGTCCTTTTCCGGGTCCAAACCGAGGGAGGCGACCTCGATCAGCTCACGGCGCTGGTTGCGCAGCGAGAGCACCGCTGCGATCAGCGGCTCCATGCCGGCGTCGTGGCTGGTCGCCCGAAGTTTCATCAGCTCCAGCCCATTGAACAGCAGCGGCCTGACCGCGCCATAGGGCTGCAGCATGAAAGGCAGGTAGTTCTTCCCGGCGTAGGCCATATGTTCTTCGCATTCGGCCAGCAAGGTCGACACTTCCGCTTCCAGGCTGTTGTCGATGGCATCCACGCGCTGACTATCGCTGCCGTCTAGCTGATAGGCCTGCAGGATTTCCTTGAGCTGGCCGATGAGGAAGTCGGCCCGTTTGGCATGTTCGAGCTGGTAGGCCAGCAATTTCTGCTGGGCCGTGTTCTCCAGCCCGCGCACCTGCTTGATGAACAACTCGGCTGCATCATCCAGTGTCTTGGCATGCTGGGCGCGAATGAAGATGGTGGCCAGCGCATAGCGCTTGTCCGGAGCCAGTTCGGCCAGCTCGCTGGCGTCATAGGCCCGAGCCATTGCACGGAACTGCTTGAGCTTGGGCACCGGCACATCGATGGGAGGCAGCTGGTCGGCCAACTGCTGCAGCATGCGGATGTGCTGCAGGTAGAACCGAACTTCCTTGTTGGTGGGCCGGCCGGGCTCGCGCTTGAGTGATTGCCAGCCGGTGAACCTGGACCCTTCCGGTGCGCGCAGCAGTTCGTCGATGAGCGTGCGCGTGGCAGGCGTCAGCGCGTGGCTGATGCTGCGGTAGTAGCCCAGATTGACCCGCTCACGGGCGCCGATGGCGGCCAGCTCCAGAGTGCGGAAACCGGGCAGTTCGTAGCGATGGTGCACCAGCTCTTCGAGCAGGACGTTCACGATGTCCGGGATGGTGTGCTTGGTCTGGGCTGCTCCGGTGGCCACTGTGTCCAGCCAAGCCAAGCCCGATTTATCCAGGGGACGTACCCCGATGAATTGCCGAAGCTGCGGCATATGCCGGCGCTGGCTGCCGGAAGCGTCGTAGCGTTCGAGCTGGTCGGTGTCCAATACGCGCCCGAGTCGGGCGGCCTTGGCGATGTGCTTCCGGATCCGCTCGGGTACGTCGGCCAACAGCGTGAAGTAGCCCAAGCGTTGGAAGAGCTTGAGATGAATCAGTACCGCCAGCTGCGGACCCGGCTGGGTGGTCAGCTGCTTGGCGAATGCAATCTCAGCGGCGGTCGGGGTATAGATCTCCTCCAGTTCCTTGGCGGTGGGATCAGGCTTCAGTCGCGGGTAGGCGGTCTCGTGAAGGGTAGCCATTGGATCCGGAGGGTGTGAGGGGGATCAGTCCCAGTGCCGGCCGTCGTCTGTACTGAGCGACGCTTCCAGGAAGCACTGGTGCGTATCGGCCATGCGGTGCATGTCATCGAGCAACGTGGCCAGGATTTCATCCAGATCCCTTTCGGGATCGGTGGGAGCAGTCAACTGGTACTCGCTGCTGGCGGTGTTCAGGCGCACAGCCTGGAACGGGGCCAAGCAGATCTCTTCAATTCGGCCTCGGGCCTTGGCCGCGCCGCGGCCCGTGCGAGCAAACGGGGTCAGCACCATGCGCAGGCGCAGCTGCAGGGCCGATTTGCCCTCCGGCGCCGGCAGTGCCATCGCCGGTACCGGCACGGTTGGACTGGGCAGGCTTGCTTCAATGCGGTCCCGGGCAAACGGGTCACGCCCGTCCAGGTAACGCATGGCCGACTGCACATCGCGCCAGCCCACGTACTCCATCAAGGCCTTCATGTCCCAGCCTTGGTCGTTGGCCCAGCTGGCAAAGCCGCGGCGCAACGAATGGCTGCTGTGGAGCCCCGCATCGGCAAAGCCGGCACTGGTCAGCAACTCGCGCAGCAGGCGCACCAAGCTGTTGGGATGCAGGCCTTCGGCGCTCACCTGGCCCCATTGGTTGACTGCCCGAAACACCGGCCCTTCTTGCAGGTCGGCCGCCTGCAGCCACGCCTGGGTCGCCTCCACCGGACATAACCGCGACAGCGCCGGCACCTTGTAGGTGACGCCGGCTGCCTGGCGATCACCCTTGCTGCGTGGCAAGAAGCAGGTCATCCCCTGTCCCGGCACCAGCGTGAGATGGGCCACGTCCAGACGCAGCAGTTCATCGCCACGGAATCCCCGCCAGAACCCGAGCAGCACCAGCGCTCGGTCTCGTTGATGGCGCAGCGCCGCCGGCCCATCGCCCCGGGCATGTGCCGCAGCGATCGCCGCGGCCAGCCAGTCATCGAGCTCGACCAGCCGCCGAATCTGGAGCGGCGCGGCTTGCTTGACCTGGCCCGGGTGCAGGGTCTGGATGCCTTTGAGCACCTTGCGCACCAGCGGCGATCGGGTCGGGTCGACAAAGCCGTGGTCGCGGTGCCAAGAGGCGATGGCCGCCAGACGTTGGCGGAGGGTGCTGGTCGCCAAGGTCTGCGCATAAGCGGCCAGGTACCGGGCCACGCTGTCAGGTGTCGCTGGGAGGTGGCCTTGCCATTCAACCTCGAAGTGCCGCAGCGCCGACGCATAGCTGCGCACCGTGTTCTGGCGCGTGGCCGCATCGAGGTAGCGGTCCAGTTCGGTCACTGGCGCGTGGCCTCCACCGAGGTCGTCTGGCGCAGCGTCGACAGGATGGTGCATTCCGCCCGCTGCCCGCCATGGCAACTGGCAATCACCCGTTCCAGCTCGCTGGCCATGCGCTGCAGGTCGGCCATGCGGGCGCGCACGTCGGCCAGATGGCTGCGGGCCAACCGGTCCACGTCCCCGCACGAAAGCTCCTCATCGCCGGCCAGCTGCAGCAGGCTGCGGACCTCCTCCAGGCTGAAGCCCAGGTCCCGGCCACGCGCAATGAAGCGCAGCCGCTCGATGTCGGCCGGGCCATAGACCCGGTAGCCGTTGCCCGTGCGCCCCGGGCGCGGCAGCAACCCGATCCGCTCGTAATAGCGAATCGTCTCCAAGTGGCATCCGCTGGCGTCGGCAGCCTCACTGATTTTCATTCGTAGTACGCTTGACTCCGTAGTAGCTACGGACTTTACGCTGAACCCGTATCCGCCGCCACTCCGGCCGCGGCGCTGCATGTGACGACCATGCCACTGCCCATCGCCTTGATTCGCTACTGCCTGATTGCCTTGCTGATCGGCTGGGTTCTGCCCGCTTCTGCTCAGGCGGAGCCTGCCGCAGCAGACCTGCGCCAAACCTGGCAGATGCTCGATTACATCGCGGTCGACTACCCCGGCGCGGTCCAGGCCGGTCGCGTAATTGCCCCCAACGAATACGCCGAAATGAGCGAGTTTGCCGGCGCCGTGCGCAGTCAGCTGGCAGCATTGCCCGGTGGCCAGAACCAGCAGGAGCTGACGGCCCAGGCCGACCGCCTGGTCCAGGCGGTGGCAGAGAAGGCCGACCCGGCGCAAGTGGCAACGTTGGCGCGCGGGCTCGGCACGACGCTGTTGGCCCGCTACCCGATCGGCGCTGTTCCGGCGAGCGCGCCGAAGACCTCCCAGGCCGCGTCCATCTACAGCCAGCAGTGCGCGGCCTGTCACGGCCCCACAGGTCACGGTGATGGCCCCGCCGCGCAAGCGTTAAGTCCGCCGCCGATCGCGTTCACCGATGCCACTCGCGCCGCGCAGCGAACGCCGCTGTCGTTGTACGAGGTCATTTCCCAGGGTGTGCCGGGTACCGGCATGGTCAGCTTCTCTGGGCTGTCAGAAAGTGATCGCTGGGCGTTGGCATTCTATGTGGGCAGCTTGGGGTACTCCTCGCAAGCCAAGGCTCAAGGTGAGGCGTTATGGCGCACCAGTGCCGAGGCCCATACGCACATTCCCTCGCTCGAAGCGCTGACACGCACGCGAGAGGCCGATCTTGCCACCACGATGCCCGCCGATCAGGCAAACGCGATCATCGCCTACCTGCGTTCGCAGCCACAGGCAGTAAACGAAGCGGTACCAGGAGCCGATCGCTTTGCGGTGGCGCGGCAGCGACTGGCCGCCAGCCAGCGCGCTTACGCTGATGAGGACCTGGCTCAAGCCAAAAAGCTTGCGCTCTCGTCCTATCTGGATGGTGTAGAGCCGCTTGAACCCACGCTGGCCACGCGCAATCCGTCATTGCTGCGAGAGATCGAGACGGCCATGGCAGGCTACCGCGCGCAGCTGGATCAGCATGCGCCTGCGGCTGACGTTGCCGGGCAGGCAGCGCAAATTGCCCAGCTGTTTGATCGCGCGGACGTGGCGCTGCAGGACACCCGAATAGGCGCCAGCACCGCGTTTCTAGGCAGCTTTACCATCTTGGTACGCGAAGGACTGGAAGCGCTGCTGATCGTGATTGGTATCGTGGCGTTCTTGCGTAAAGCCGAGCGGTCTGATGTGTTGCCGTATGTGCATGCGGGTTGGATCTGCGCGTTGTTGGCAGGCGCAGCTACCTGGGCAGTGGCCACTTACTTTGTTGATATCAGCGGTGCGAACCGGGAAGTCACTGAGGGCGTCTCGGCCTTGTTCGCTGCCGCTGTCCTGCTCAGCGTAGGCATCTGGATGCACCAAAAGAGCCTTGCAGGGCGGTGGCAGGAGTACCTGCACGCCAAGCTGACGACTGCGCTGACACGGCGCTCGGCTGTTTTCCTGTTCATGCTGGCCTTTGTCGCGGTGTACCGCGAGGTGTTTGAGACGATCTTGTTCTACATCGCGATGTGGAGCGATCAGGCGTCCACCGCCATCCTCGCAGGCCTGGTGGCGGGAATCGCGGTGTTGGCTGCGGTGGCGTACTGGATGCTGCGCATGAGCAGGCGGCTGCCGATTGGCCGGTTCTTTTCGATCAGCTCGATTCTCATCGCGGTGATGGCGGTCATCCTGATCGGTAAAGGCGTGGCCGCGTTGCAGGAAGCGGGCTGGATCTCTCAAACACCGCTCGCGTTGCCGCGCATCGAGTGGATCGGCCTGTATCCCACCTGGCAGTCGCTGCTGGCGCAGGTATTGGTAGGCACCGCCGCCATCGTGGGGTTCCTCGCCAATGCCCGTTCCGGTGTGCGTAGACAGCCAGGCGCAAACAAGCAATGAAACAACACAGCAGAGGACCAAGACATGAGTGATTGCGGGTGCCACCACGAAGCCAAGAACAAGGAGGAGCGACGCATCCTCTGGATCGCCTTGGTCCTGAATGCAGCGATGGCCGTGATCGGCGGCATTGCCGGCTGGATTGCCCATTCCACCGGGCTGCTGGCTGACGCGCTGGACATGCTGTCTGACGCCACCGCCTATGCCATTGGCCTGGTCGCTATCGGGCGCACGGCGCGCTTCAAGGCCAACGCCGCGTGGGTCAGTGGCAGCGTGCTGCTGGTGCTGGGCGTAGGCGTGCTGGTCGAAGTCGGCCGCCGGGTGATGTACGGCGCCGAGCCGGTCAGCGGTTGGATGATCGGTACCGCTCTGGTCTCGCTGGCCGTGAACCTGAAGGTGCTCCGTATGCTCGCCCCCTTGAAGTCTGGCGAAGTGCATCTGCGAGCGACCTGGCTGTTTACCCGCGCCGATGTGGTGGCCAACGTTGGGGTGATTCTGGCCGGCCTGTTGGTGTGGTGGCTGGCCAGCCCCTACCCGGATTTCGTGATCGGCGCCCTGATCGGCCTGTATGTGATCAAGGAGGCTTTCGAGATCTTGGGTGATGCTCGCCGGGCGCGTGCCGACGCGCGCAAAACGCCTGCATGACAGCGCTTGGCCGGCTGAGCTGTGGCCTGCGCTGGCTGCTGCTGGCGCACTTGGCCGTGGGCCTTGTGACGCAGCCGGTGCTGGCAGTGGTTGGCGAGCTCCATGCTCAAACCCATCTGGCCGCGGCCGACCATGACCCGGCAGTGGCATCACCAGCTTCCGAGCGTGGCGTAGACGCCGCGCTGCACCGGCTACAGCAGCTGGTGCTGTGCTGTAGCCAGGCCGCGCCGGCTCCAGAAATAGTGTTGGCCATTGCTCATATCGGCCGGCATTGGCCGTCGGCGACAGCCCATGCGGACAGATATCGGCATGAGCACCTGCTCGCGCCGTTCCGGCCGCCGATCGCAGGGTGATGCGCGCCGGCGTGCGCCGGATCCCTGTTGGCTATCGAAAATTCTGGAGTACTTCATGCATGTGCGATTGGCGGCCCTGGCCGCGTGGCTACTGTTGAGCGCGGCGGCAACGCCGGCGACAGCAGAAGAGCTGATGACCTTGGACGACGCGTTTGCACGCGTGGCCCAAACCCACCCCGAGCTGCGCCTGGTCGATGCGCGAGCCACGGTGCTCGCTGCCGAGCGCGACCAGGCCGTGCAGCGGCCACCGTGGACGTTGGGGGCGGAGGTTGAAAATGCGCTGGGCACGGGCGCGGCCCGTGGCCTGGACAGCGCGGAGTTGACCTTGAGCCTGAGCTCGGTCCTGGAGCGCGGCGGCAAGCTCGACGCCCGCCGCACCTTGGCCCAAAGCCGGATTGATGCACTGGCCGTGCAGCGCGAGACCGGGCGGCTGGACCTGCTCGCCGAGACGGCGCAGCGCTATTTGGCCGTTGTCGGTGCCGACCGGCAACGCAGCCTGGCGAACATGGATGTCGGCCAGCGCCAGCGGACCGTCGCCGCTGCCCGGCAGCGCCTGCAGGCTGGCGCGTCTCCCGAATCGGTGATGCTCACCGCACAAGCAGCACTGGCGAGAGCAGAATTGACCCGTGATCGGGCCGAGCAGCAGCGCATTGCCGCCCGGCAGCACCTTGCTGCCCTCTGGGGCGAACGTGCTCCGAGCTTCGAGGTGGCCGCGGCGGATCCCATGACCCTGCCGGCGATCGCGTCCATGCAGTCGCTGGCCGAGGAATTGGAGCGCACTCCCGAGTTGGCGCAGTTTGCCGATGCCCGCCGGATCGCGCAGGCACGACTGCAGCTGGCGCGTTCGGCGGCCTCGCCGGACTTGTCGTGGCAGCTGGGCGTGCGCCGCCTGCAGGAGACTGACGACACCGCGCTGGTGGCCAGCCTGTCCATGCCACTGGGCAGCCGCAGCCGCGCGCAGCCGGAGATCCGCGCCGGCGAAGCGGAGCTGGAGGTTCTGACGATCGAGCGCGAGGCCAAGGGCCTGTCGCTGTATTCCACGCTGGTCGAAGCCCATGGTCGCTACACCGTGGCGCAGGCCGAGGTGGCACGGCTGCAAGGCGAGGTGCTGCCGAAGTTGGCCCGGGCTGAGCAGGCCGCCGAGCGCGCCTATCGCGCCGGCGCGATCAGCTACCTGGAATGGGCACAGCTGCAGTCCGAACGCACGGCCATGGCCCAGCAGCAGCTGGACGTGGCGCTCGATGCGCAGCGCGCCCTGATCGAAATTCAACGCCTGACCGGCCAGGCGCTTGTCGCGCCGCCGGCGGCTGCTTCCACCGGAGAGACCCCATGAATCGCTTTTCCTGGACCGCACTGGGCATGGCCCTGATGATGCTGGCCGCCTGCAACGCGTCGGCCCCCAACGAAGCGTCCGAAGGCGGCGCCGCCGCTGAGGGCGAAGAGCACGGCGAGCACGAGGAAGCGCCGCTGGAAACCAAGATTGCCGCCAAAGCTGCGCAGGCAGCGGGTATCCAGGTCGCACCGGCAGGCCCCGGTGAGATTGCTGACGAGCATGAGGTGCAAGGGCTGTTGACCCCGATTGACGGTCGCATCGCGCAGGTCACGGCACGCTTCCCCGGACCGGTCCGCTCCGTGCGTGCGGGCGTGGGTGATCAGGTACGGGCCGGCCAGGCACTGGCCACGGTAGAGAGCAACCTGAGCCTGACCACCTATACCGTCACCGCGCCGATCAGTGGCGTGGTCATGGCGCGCACGGCCGCCGTAGGCATGGCCGCCGCTGAGGGCGCGCCGCTGTTTGAGGTCGCCGACCTGTCCACGCTGTGGGTGGACCTGCACATCTTCGGCGCCGACGCCCAGCACATCGGTGCTGGCGTGCCGGTGACGGTTACCCGCTTGAGCGATGGCGTCACCGCACAGACCACCTTGGAGCGCGTCCTGCCCGGCACCGCCACCGCCAGCCAAAGCACCATTGCGCGCGGCACGGTGGCCAACACCGATGGCCTGTGGCGGCCGGGGTCGGCGGTCAAGGCGCGGGTCACCGTGGATCGCCAATCGGCAGCGTTGGTGGTGCCGATCACGGCGCTGCAGACCGCAGAAGACCAGGACGTGGTCTACGTGCAGCAGGGCGAAACCTACCACACCCGGCCGGTGAAGCTGGGGCGCCGCGACGCCGAACGCGCCGAAGTGCTGGAAGGCCTCAAGGCCGGTGAACAGGTGGTGGTGGCCCAAAGCTTCCTGATCAAGGCCGACATCGAAAAGTCCACCGTGGAAGAAGAATGAGGCCCGCCATGCTCGAACGCCTCATTGGGCTGTCCATCCGCCATCGCTGGCTGACGCTAGTGCTCACCGCTGCGCTGGTTGCGCTGGGCGTGTGGAGCTACCGTCACCTTTCCATTGACGCCACACCCGACATCACCAACGTCCAGGTCCAGATCAACACCCAGGCCCCGGGTTACTCGCCGCTGGAGGCCGAACAACGGGTCACCTTTGCCATCGAAACGGCCATGGCCGGTCTGCCCAAGCTGGACTACAGCCGCTCGCTGTCGCGCTACGGGCTTTCGCAGGTCACCGTCGTCTTCAAGGACGGCACCGACCTGTACTTTGCCCGCCAGCAGGTCGCCGAGCGCCTGCAGCAGATCGCCTCCCAGCTTCCCGAAGGGTTGGACCCGGAAATGGGGCCGATCTCCACCGGGTTGGGCGAGATCTTCATGTACACCGTGGAGGCCGAGCCCAACGCTCGCAAGCCCGACGGCACCCCGTACACGGCCACGGACCTGCGCACCCTGCAGGACTGGGTGATCCGGCCGCAGCTGCGCACCACGCCCGGCGTCACCGAGGTCAACACCATCGGCGGCTTCGAGCGGCAGATCCACATCACTCCCGATCCAGCTCAGTTGGTGGCGCTGGGCTTCACGTTGAACGACGTGGTCGCCGCGGTCATGCGCAACAACCAGAACATCGGCGCCGGCTACATCGAGCGCAACGGACAGCAGTTCCTGGTGCGCGTGCCGGGCCAGCTAGCCAATCTGGAGGCAATCGGCAACATCGTGCTGGACCGGCGCGATGGCGTGCCCATTCGGGTGCGCGACGTCGCTAGCGTGGGCGAAGGCAAGGAGCTGCGCACGGGCGCGGCCACCCAGAATGGCCACGAGGTCGTGGTCGGTACCGCCTTCATGTTGTTCGGCGCCAACAGCCGGGAAGTCTCCCAGGCGGCCGCGGCCAAGCTGGATGCCGCCAACGCCAGCCTGCCTGCCGGCGTCCATGCCAAGGCCGTCTATGACCGCACCGCACTGGTGGATCGCACCATCGGCACGGTGTCCAAGAACCTGATCGAGGGCGCGCTGCTGGTGGTGGTGGTGCTGTTCCTGCTGCTGGGCAATGTGCGCGCCTCGTTGATCACCGCGGCGGTGATCCCGTTGGCGATGCTGTTCACCATCATCGGCATGGTGCGTGGCGGCGTGTCGGGCAACCTGATGAGCCTGGGCGCGCTGGACTTCGGCCTGATCGTGGACGGGGCGGTGATCATCATCGAGAACTGTCTGCGCCGGTTCGGCGAGGCGCAGCACGCGCTGGGCCGCCAGCTCAACGATGAAGAGCGCTATGACCTGACCGCCTCGGCCACCGCCGAGGTGATCCGTCCCAGCTTGTTTGGCCTGGGCATCATCGCCGCGGTCTACCTGCCGATCTTCGCGCTGTCCGGGGTAGAAGGAAAAATGTTCCACCCGATGGCGATCACGGTGGTGCTGGCCCTGACCGGCGCCATGGTGTTGTCGCTGACCTTCGTGCCGGCGGCGATCGCCAGCTTCCTGCGCGGCCGTGTGGCTGAGCACGACAACCGCCTGATGCGCTGGTCGCGTGCCCGTTATACGCCGCTGCTGGATTGGGCCCTGCGTCGGCGCGTGGTGGTGCTGGCCGGCGCGGCCGTGCTGGTGGTGGGCTGTGGCGTGCTGGCCACCCGCTTGGGTTCGGAGTTCGTGCCGAGCCTGGATGAGGGCGACATCACCTTGCAGCCCATGCGTATTCCCGGCACCAGCTTGGAGCAGTCGGTGGCCATGCAGGAAACGCTGGAGAAGCGCCTGGCCCAGTTCCCGGAGGTGGCCAACATCTTCTCAAAGATCGGCACCGCCGAGGTGGCCACCGATCCTATGCCGCCGTCGATGGCCGACACCTTCCTGATGCTCAAGCCCCGCGACCAGTGGCCCGACCCGCGCAAGCCCAAGGCCGAGCTGGTGGAAGAGCTGGAGGCGGCGGCCAAGGAAATCCCGGGCAGCAACTACGAGTTCACCCAGCCCATCCAGATGCGCACCAACGAGTTGATCTCCGGCGTCCGTTCGGACGTGGCGGTCAAGGTCTACGGCGACAACCTTGACCAGTTGACGCGCCTGGCCAGCCGGGTCGAGCGGGTCATGCGTAGCGTCCCCGGCGCCGAAGACGTCAAGGCCGAGCAGGTCTCCGGCCTGCCGCTGCTGACCATCACGCCAGATCCGGCGGCATTGGCACGGTATGGCCTGAACCCGGGCGATGTGCAGGAAACGGTGGCCACCGCCATTGGGGGCAGTGTTGCCGGCCAGTTGATCGAGGGCGACCGCCGCTTCGACCTGGTCGTGCGCCTGCCCGAAGCGCAGCGCCAAGACCCCGCTGTGCTGGCAGATCTGCCCATTCCGCTGCCGGCAAGCACCAGTGTCGATGAGTCCAGCCGTCTGGCCGCCGGCGCCAATGGGGGGCCTCGCACGGTGCCGCTGCGGGAAGTGGCGAAGATCCAGGTAGAGCGCGGGCCCAATCAGATCAACCGCGAGAACGGCAAGCGCCGCGTGGTGATCACCGCCAACGTGCGCGAGCGCGATCTGGGCGGGTTCGTCGGCGAGTTGCGCACACGCATCGGCCAGGATGCCGCGCTTCCAGAGGGCTACTGGATCGATTACGGCGGCACCTTCGAGCAGCTGATCTCGGCCACCCAACGCCTGGGCGTGGTCGTTCCGGTGACACTGGCGTTGATCTTCGCTCTGCTATTCATGGCCTTCGGCTCGGCCAAGGATGCGGCCATTGTGTTCAGTGGCGTGCCGCTGGCGCTGACCGGCGGTGTGCTGGCACTGGCTCTGCGCGGGATTCCGTTGTCGATCTCTGCCGGTGTGGGCTTCATCGCGCTGTCGGGCGTGGCCGTACTCAACGGGCTGGTCATGATCGCCTTCATCCGCCGTCTGCGCGAACAGGGCGATCCGCTAGACGACGCTGTGCGCGACGGCGCCCTTGGACGCCTGCGACCGGTGTTGATGACCGCCCTGGTAGCCTCGCTGGGCTTCCTACCCATGGCCTTGAATGTCGGTGCTGGCTCGGAAGTGCAGCGGCCGCTGGCCACTGTCGTCATCGGCGGCATCGTCTCATCCACCGCATTGACCTTGTTGGTGCTGCCGGTGCTCTATCGTTGGCTGCATCGCGACCGAGCTCCCCGCGCCGGTAGCACTGCTTTGGAGTCCCCATGAACGAGCTCAACCTGGAACAGGTCCGTGCGGCGATGTTTACCGACCCGGGCGTGAAAGCGGTGGACGACCTGCGCCTGGTCGCCGGTGAGCATGGCCGTGCGATCGCGGCCACCATCACGGTCGCGGCGCCCTCGGTCGACCTGGACCTGGTGCATGCTGTGATTGCCCAGGTCCTGGCCGATCAATTCGGCATCGATCAGATCATGCTGTGTTTCAACGACCCGGGCCCGGTACCGCCGCCGCCCACCGCGGCGCCGTTAAAGAAGATGTGATCGCAGCCCCTGGCTCTATGCGTCTGCGCTGGCAGGCGCATAGAGCTGATGACCCGGCAACGCGCACGCGCCGGCATACACAAAGGCCACGCTTTGCCGCGCCCGGGTGAAGGCCACGTAGTATTTCGGCGGCGCGGTGATACGCGCTGCATCGGCCGTGCGCAGGTACTGCGTCAACGGCCCGTTCGGAAAGATGAGGACCCGACTGTAGGTGCGGCCCTTGCACTGCCCAAAGTTCACCGCCGGCAGTCCGTCGCACGCCTGCCGCCGGTCATGCCGGAGCACGGTGGGGGCGAACTCCTGCATGTACGCGGCCACATCCCCTGGAGCGACGAGGTAGATGCCATCGTGTCCGGTGACCTCGCCATTGCCTGATTGGGTCCGCGGCATCTGCGGATAGAGCGTGTCAGCCATATCGCACAGGGCCTGGACGCAGCGCAGACTGGTGAGGCGGTGATCCAGCCGGCATAAGCCGTCGGCCTCCCAAATCTGAAACAGCGCTGCCAGATTCGGACCACGGTATTGGCTGTACCTTTGCGCATAGTTGGTGGCATACGTGGCTTGGCGCGTATCGCCTACCAACGTGATGGCAATCTCGCTCTTCAACAGCCGTTCGACCAGATCCAGATCAAAGCCGGCCAGATCCTGGACTTCGTCGATGTAGAGCTCGTCGTACATCGCCGCCAATCGCGCCACGACCTGGCCTTGGGTCAGCTCATCGCAGCGCAAAGCGAAATCGGCCGCTCGGTCCGAATACATCCGGTTGCCCGCCAGGTAGTGGCGCGCCACCTGGGTGCGTGGGGCGCGGTTGTTGGTGACACCTTCTACGAACAGGATGGTCTCGATGCGAGGCTCAGGGCAAAGCGCAGCTTGGTACGGGCGAATGCACTGGCGCAGCAGAAAGCCATACCAGCTGTGCAAGGTGACATGCGCGGGGACCGCGCCTGCGTGGGCCTCAAACGAGCGCCGGATCTCTTCCAGGTTTTCCAGCGTGTAGGTGACAATCGCGATGCGGCGCCCAGGTCGCTCCAAGGCCTGCCGGACCAGCAACGTGGTCTTGCCCGAGCCGGCTGCCGAGAGCAGGACCCGGTTAGGTGATGGCACGCTGGACATAGTCCGGGAACCTGATCGAGTGCGGGCTATTGAAAATCGCCAAGGCCGTATCGGTCTTATGGCCCTTCATGTACTTGAGCAGCGCCACCTCATCGGCAAAGGCCTTGCCCAGCACGGTATTGAGTTCGGCCAGCGAGTTGGCTTTGATCAGCTGCTCTTCCAGCGAAGGGGCGCTCTCGTCGGAATCGTAATAGATCGCGTTGATGTGCTCGGCATAGCGCTCTTGCACAACTGCGATATCACCGTCGTTGTCGGTGATCACCTTGGCCTGAATCCTCAGTCGATCGGCAATCTGCAAGAAGCGTTTGAATGCCAACGACTTGACCGAAATGATGTCTACGCCGTGAGCCATCGGCGCCACGCCGTGATGGTCACTGTAGGCACGCTGCACGATCAGTTCGTCGGAAGGGCCTTCCACCAGGATCGCCTGCTTGGCCAGGATCAACCGCAGCGTGTCGTGGCCCGGCAGCTTCATGAAATAGTCGTGGGTATCGCTGGGCAGCTGGTCCAGCTTCATCTGGCCTTGCGCGCTGAACAGGATCACGTTGTCCACGCCCAGCTTGTTCAACACGAAGCTGTTGTGGGTGGCGATGATCACCTGCTGGGCGGTGGAGAGGGCCGCAATCTTGTCGATCAGCTGGGTCATGCTGGAATAGGACAGATGGTTCTCCGGCTCCTCGATCAGCAGCACGTGAGCCGCGCCGGCCGCGTGCATCGCCAGCTTCATCTTCACCGCGCTTTGCTCGCCCTTGCCGGCCTGGGTGAACGGGAGCTCATCCAGGTAGGGTGACAGGCTGGTTTCCCACGTTGAGCGCGGCGATGTGTCCACGCCTACCGTCAATGCCCTGTGGCTGATGTCCCCGGTGTGCTCGGTCAAGTAGGCATTGATCGCTGCCACATCCGCTTCTTCGGAAAAGCTCTGCCGCATGCGGCGGAAGCTCAGCGACAGCGAGACGCGCTGCGCAGGCGTCAGTGCCTGCTCGATGATGCCGGCGATATAGCGATCGGCACCGGACAAGGTCTTGATGCCGTGCGTGTCGATGATGGTCGAGTCGAACGGAATACTACGGGCGGTGACGCCATTGTTGGCGAAGGAGTACCAGCGCACCGTGTAGTACTCCACCGGCAGGCTGACCGCGCCCTGGTGCTGCTGCAGGTAGGCGTTGAACTCCTCGCGGTAGTCGTCGTTGAGCTCGACCAGCAGCCGGATGCCGGCGGTATCCAGACGCAGGGAGTTGTTGGTGCCGCGTAACGACGCCAGCGCGGCGTCGGCGCCCAAATAGGCTTCGATGGAGATCCGTGGCGGCGAGGCCGGCGTGCCCGTGGCAAGCGCTCCCAAGTACTCCTGCACCATGGGCTGGTGGAACAGGTAGGGCGTGAGCTCGTAGGCAAGATTGCGCCCATGCAGCTGGCCGGTGACCACCGCGTGGATGGCCTCCAGCAGGGTGGATTTACCGACCTCGTTGTCGCCCACCACCAGGTTCATGTGGGCATTGAGGGGCAGGTCCAGATGGCGAAACGACTTGAAGTTGTCGATGACGATACGTTCGATCGGCATGCACAGTCCTTTGATGGCCAACGGGCTCGGTGGCGGAGCCTGCCTGCACCCTGGCTGGCCTCCTTTCCGCTCTGGGCCATACTACCCAGCGATCGCCGGCCCTGGGCGGTTTCGTACTGCTTGGGACGCGGGGAAGGGTCAGAATCCGCCTTACGCGGGATAATTCAATATTATCCCGTATAATTATTTTCGCCGACGAGCGGTCGTCTACCTGCTTTAATAGTATGTAATTACATGGTATGTAATACATTACGAAATAAAGTGAGGTGGCACGATGGCGCGCGCAGGACTCTATAAGAGTGACGTCCAGAAGGCGCGCGACGCGCTGCTGGCCCAACGCAAGAAGCCGTCAGTCGACGCGGTGCGAGTGGCCTTGGGCAACACGGGCTCCAAGACCACGATCCACCGCTACTTGCGTGAACTGGAAGGAGAGGAAGGCGGCGGTCCGGCGAGGACGGTAGCCGTTAGTGATGCTTTGCAGGACTTGGTTGCGCGCTTGGCCTCGCGGCTCCAGGAGGAAGCAGAGGCCATCCTCACCCAGGAGCGTGAGCGCCATCAGGCTGAGCTCCACAGTCGGCAACAGGCGCTTTCCGGTGCCCAAGAGGAGGCTGCCGCCTTGAGCAGTCGGCTGCAGCGCACCGAAGCAAGCCTGCACCAAGAGCAAGCTGCTCACACCCTCCTTCAACAGAATCTAGGTGACAGGATCGCGGAAATCGCCCAGTTGAACGAGCGCATCGCTGGCATGACGGTGCGGCTGGCTGATCATGAGGCGCATACGCGTTCTCTGGAGGACAAGCATGCCCATGCCCGGGAAGCGCTTGAGCACTACCGCACTTCAACCAAAGAGCAGCGTGAGCAAGAGCTTCGCCGTCACGAGCATCAGGTCCAAGAGCTGCAAGTAGCCTTACGTCAGGCCAATGAAGCCTTGGGCGCGAAGAATCAGGAGCTGTTGGTGCTGAACCGCGACAATGGTCAATGGCTGGAGCGCCACGGGCGGATTGAGCGTGAGCTTGCCCAGCTACGACAGGCCCACGAAGGCCAACACAGCGAGGTCGTGGCGTTGCGCCAGACCGCGACGGACTATTTGGCACTGCAGGAGCGCTGGAAGACTGACGCCAAGACCTTGGATACCATGCGCAACGAGCTAGCTCAAGTTCAAGACACCCTTGCGCGGGAGCGTGAGCGCCGCGAGAGCGCTGAAGCCGATGCGTTGCGTGCCAATGCACGTCTTGAAGCGCTAGAGCCTCTACTGAATCAACTGACGCCAGCACAAAATGCGGTGAAGAAAACTCGGCGCGGCCATGCGCAAGATGGGGGAGCCGACTGACGAGGCTGCTCGTTTGTCTGCTAGCGGCTGGGGTGGCGCTCACCTGTCCAGTACGCCCATTCCATAGGGACGACCCAATCTACAAACAGTTTGGCTACTGAGGACTCCGGTGCCAAATGATAGGGCTTGAACATGCCTTGCTCGGGCGAACTGGTCATCAGGTAGCGCAGGCGCTTCTGGACCTCCTGAAAGATGGCTTCCCGCACATGGGCGCTGTCGTGCACGCCAAGACGCATCGCCACCGAGGCACCTTGGCGTACCGCCGCCCAGCAGCAGTAACGCCACCGCGCGATCGGCAAGCCCCGCGGTCCGGATTGAAAGACGAACCCCACATCACGTGCCCAGCCTGGGTCGAAGTGATGTTTGAGCAATTGCTGCTCCAGAAACTGCTCGGTCTCCCAGAGTGCAAGTTCATCCCACAGCTCCAGTTTCGCGTCCGCCAAGTCTACATCGTGTGCCATATCGCCGAGTTGGTCTTCCAGCACCGGGAGCAGGTGCCTGCGCTCGTGGGTAGACCAGGCGAAAGCCCATTGCAGATCTTCGATGGGCGTGACCTCGGCATCGGGGCGGATCTGCCATCGATCCGCTGGCCAGGGAACTTGGATCAAGGCCAAGTCTCGCAGCGTGTCCAGCACCAGCAAGGTGGAGCGGCGTGTGGGCGCCACCGGTAGGCGTCGTAGCTGCGCGGCTAACAGTGCGGCTAGGAAAAGGGTGCCACGAAGGCCCAACTCCTCGATGCTGGCGACCCCAGATGGCGTCATTGACGAGGTTCCGGGCATGCGGTTTCCGGGGATGAGGGAGCGGCGTGGCTCCTGGGGGGGCGCCGCTACCGGTGTCGCCGGTTGCCTCAAAGCTAAGAATATCTTAGTATGCAAGGCAGGGTGCATCCGCCATCCTTATGGGGTCTCCATGGGGTGCGCGCGTGACTTTGTCCGTCGACTCAACACCGACCTTCGCTCGACGCCTCAAACAAGCCCGCCTGCACACGGGTTTGTCGCAGAAGGAGTTGGGCATCCGGGCCGGTCTGGATCCTCACGTGGCCAGCCCCCGAATCAACCAGTACGAGCGTGGCAAGCACGAGCCCATGCTGGAGATTGCTGAGCGGTTGGCCCAAGCGTTGGGGATCCCCGCCGCCTTCCTTTACACCGACGATGATCTGCTGGCCAAGTTGCTCCTGCGCTGGGGCTCGCTAAGCAAGCAGCAGAAGCGCGAGTTGGTGAAGCTGATCGAGGCCACGCCCGAGAAGTAAACCGAACAAGCGCTCGCCCTATGGGCAACTCTTCGCCTCAACCCGCCCTTTGGGCGCTTCTGGAGGGAGCTGCAGTGTCCGCGGCTAGTGCGACTGACAAGTCGCGACATCTCAGGCTTACTTGAGATTTTGTTCACGACCGATACACACGCGCCTTGTCTAAAGTGATATACCATGTCGCCCGTGTCAGCCTCCTCACTTCTACTGCGACTGTTCCTGATCGCCATGCTCGTGCTTAACGGCGCGTGGTCGGCGTTTGCGTCCGTCAGTATGAACCCGGTCATGGAAGAGCAGGCCAGCGAAGTGGCTGCCGCGGTGCAAGTCGACGAAGACTGCTTCGCCCATCACAGTGCTGAGCATCATCCCGATGCCACATCGATTGAAAAGGCTGGCACTGGGCATGGCGACCATGCCGGTCCCGACTGTTGCAAGTCTTCTGCGTGCCGGTGCGCCTGCGTACACGCTTGCGCGAGCGCACTTCCTGCGCGCCTGCATGTTTCGGTGCAACTGGCCTTGGGCCTGGATGTCATGCCGCTGCCCCTAGGGCATGCGGCACCTGCCTTGCCTCATCTGATCCGACCACCGATCGGCTAAGCGTCCCTAGGCGCCGCAATGGCGCCGTTGGTGTGGCTTGCATGCCTGTTTAGGCCAGCCGCCCGCTCTGTACCACCGCCCGCCGGTGGCAACACGACGCTTGGAGCATTTTCATGTCGCATGATGATTTTCGTGGTCCACGCGGTGGACCGCTGCTGCCTTCGCGGCGGCGATTTGTCCAAGGCTTGGCCTTGGGAGGCGCAGTCGCAGGATTAGGTTTCTGGCCCAAAGCCAGTTGGGCGCTCAAGGGGCCGGGACAACCCAACGTACTATCGGGCACTGAGTTTGACCTGACCATTGGCGAGACGCCGATGAACTTCACCGGCAAGACCCGCACCGCGATCACGGTCAACGGGTCCGTTCCGGCGCCGTTGCTGCGGTGGCGGGAAGGCACCACGGTCAACTTGCGCGTCTCTAATGCATTGCCCGCTAACTCCATCCATGGCGCGGACACCTCCATCCATTGGCACGGCATCATTTTGCCGGCCAACATGGACGGCGTGCCGGGTCTGAGCTTTGACGGTATCGGACGTGGTGAGACCTACCACTACCGGTTCACCCTGCATCAGGGCGGAACCTACTGGTACCACAGCCACTCAGGGTTCCAGGAACAAGCCGGGCTCTATGGCCCGATCGTCATCGACCCATTGGAGCCGGAGCCCTTCAGTTTCGATCGCGACTACGTCGTGATGCTGAGCGATTGGACAGACCTGGACCCGACGGCCCTGTTCGATCGTTTGAAGAAGATGCCGGGCCATGACAATTACTACAAGCGCACGGTCGGCGATTTTGCGCGCGATGTGAAGCGCAACGGCCTGTCGGCCACGTTGGAAGATCGCAAGATGTGGGGCGTGATGCGGATGACGCCCACGGACCTGTCCGACGTCAACGCCAACACCTACACCTACCTGATGAACGGCACGACCTCACTGGGCAACTGGACCGGTTTGTTCCGCAGTGGCGAGAAGGTGCGCCTGCGTTTCATCAATGGCTCTGCCATGACGTACTTCGATGTGCGTATTCCGGGGCTGAAGATGACCGTGGTGGCGGCAGATGGCTTGTATGTCCATCCGGTTTCCGTCGACGAGTTCCGCATCGCGGTAGCAGAAACCTTCGATGTGATCGTGGAGCCCTCCGGGCAGGACGCATTCACCATCTTTGCCCAAGACTCCGGTCGCACCGGCTACATCAGCGGCACGCTCGCTGTGCGCGAAGGATTACGCGCGCCCGTTCCGTCTGTGGATCCCCGGCCGCTGCTGACGATGGCAGACATGGGCATGGATCATGGGTCGATGGATATGTCTGGCGGCAGCAAGGGCATGGAAGGCGGCTGTGGTGCGGCCATGGGCATGCCTGGCATGACCCCACCTGTCAGCGGTAACGCGACCTCGGCCCATGCAGGCCATGCGATGCCCGCCGCCGGCGATGGTGCCATGGCAGGCATGCAGCACGGGGGCATGCAATCACACCCTGCTAGCGAGACCAACAATCCCCTGTTGGACAACCAAGCCATGAGCGTGAGTTCGCGCTTGGATGATCCGGGCAATGGCCTGCGCGATAACGGCCGTCATGTGCTGACGTATTCCATGCTCAAGAGCACCTTTGAAGACCCTGACGGACGCGACCCCGGTCGCGAGATCGAGCTGCATCTGACCGGACACATGGAGAAATTCTCCTGGGGCTTCAACGGTCAGAAGTTTTCCGATGTCGAGCCGCTGCGGCTGAACTACGGCGAGCGTATGCGCATCGTATTGGTTAACGACACGATGATGACCCATCCCATCCATTTGCACGGCATGTGGAGTGACGTGGAGGACGACAACGGCAACTTCATGGTGCGCAAGCACACGGTGGATATGCCGCCAGGTAGCCGACGCACGTATCGCGTGCGTGCCGATGCGTTGGGCAGCTGGGCGTTCCATTGCCACCTGCTTTATCACATGGAAGCCGGAATGATGCGCACGGTGAGGGTCGACGAATGAACATCAATAGACGCGATACCACCCTGACTGCGCTGACGGCTATCTCGCTGGCCCTGGCCAATGCGGCCAGCGCCCAATCTATGCAGCACGGCTCCATGCAGATGGAGCAGGGCGCGCAGACCCAGACTCAGGATCACTCTGCACATCAGGCACCGACATCAAAACCTGCGCCAGCCCAAAAGCCTGCAACACCGGCCAAGACGAGCGAAGCGACGATCGATCATGCGGCGATGGGCCACGCCGAGCCGCAGGCTAACGCAGCCGAGCCTGCCATGCAGGGCATGGACCATTCGCAGATGGGGCACGGCTCGCCCGCGAGCACACCTGCGGCGCCCACAGCGCAGGCGCAGTCGATGCAGGGCATGGATCACAGTCAGATGGCACAGCCCGCTGCAGCCGACACCTCCGGCACGGCCACGCCTGCGATGCAGGGGATGGACCATTCGCAGATGGGCCATGATTCGCCCGCGCCCGCTACACCAGAAGCGGGAATGCAATCGATGGAGGGCATGGACCACAGTCAGATGGGACACGGGCCTGCAGCGCCAACGCAGCCGCGCACCCCGATTCCCGCGGTGACGGACGCGGATCGCAAGGCGGCCATCGCGCCGGAACACGCGCATCCGGTGCATGACAACTCGATCAAGAGCTACGTGCTGCTCAATCGCCTGGAAACCTGGGATGCCGATCCGGGCACCGGGCTGGGCTGGGAGGGCCAGGGCTGGATCGGTACGGACCTCAATCGCGTCTGGCTCCGCAGTGAAGGCGAACGCACGGATGGTCAGACCGAGTCGGCTGATCTGGAAGTGCTTTACGGCCGCAGTATCTCCACGTGGTGGGATGTGGTGGCCGGTGTGCGTCATGACTTCAAGCCTGGGGCATCGCAGAACTTCGCCGCTATCGGTGTACAGGGCTTGGCGCCGATGAAGTTCGAAGTGTCCGCCACAGCCTATCTCGGCGAAGGGGGCCAGACTGCCGCCAATGTCGAGGCCGAGTACGAATTGCTGCTAACCAACCGGCTGATCTTGCAGCCGCTGGTGGAAGTCACCGCCTATGGCAAGAACGATCCATTGCGCGGGATAGGTTCGGGTCTGAGTGCCGCTGAGGCGGGGCTACGACTTCGCTATGAGTTCACCCGAAAGTTCGCTCCCTACATCGGCGTGGTGTACGAGCGCGCGTTTGGCAATACCGCAGACATGCGACGCGAGCATGGCGAGTCCTTTGAAGACACGCGCTTGGTCATCGGCCTTCGTACCTGGTTCTAAGGGGAACTGACAATGAAATCCAACAAAAAGATGTGGGTATGGCTCGGTGCCGGCGTGGCATTGGTTGCGGTGGTCGCAACCGCCACGCTCTCTCTGGGCGTGTACAACGTGGCCGCCGACGATCCGCATAGTCGCCCGGTGTATGCGCTACTTGAAACGGCGCGCGAGCGTTCCATTGAGGTGCGCGCCGCCAAGCTTCAGCTACCCACGAACCTTGATGATCCTGAGCGTATCCGCCAGGGTGCGGGCAACTACAACGCCATGTGCGTGACCTGCCATCTTTCACCAGACGCGGCGGCCACCGAGATGAGCAAGGGCCTGTACCCCGCGCCACCGAACCTAAGCAAACAGCCGGTCGCTCCAGCTGAGGCGTTCTGGGTGATCAAGCACGGCATCAAGGCCAGCGGCATGCCCGCTTGGGGCGGCAGCATGGACGATGAGTTCATATGGAACATGTCGGCCTTCCTGCAGAAGTTGCCCACGCTGGACGCGACTGCGTACAAGGAACTTGTCGACAGCAGCGAGGGCCATTCGCATGGCGGCGGCGAGACGCAAGGCCACCATGACGACGAAAAGGCCGAGGATCACCCTGCCTTATTCGAGCCGGGCAACAACTCCATGCCGCATGCGCACCCGCCGGGCGTGGACGACGATCACCACGGCCCGACACCCAGCGACACGGAAGTCGGGTTGGTGAGCCACGGCCATCCCGACGGCAAGGTGGAGTCGCACCCTGCACCACACACGCCCGTGGCCGATGACGGCCATGCGCACCCCCATTGATCTTCTTGGAGCCCACGCAATGAACGCAACAGCAATCTCGTTCACCCTCGCACTGGCACTGGCCGTCGTGTCCCCCGCAATGGCGCAGGCGACACAGCCGCACGCACATCACCCCGCTGCCGCGGCATCTGCGGACGTCGACGTCCCAGTCACTGCAGAGGCCGCGGTCGCCGTAGCGGAGCGTTTCAACAGGGCCCTGTCTAGCGGCGATCTGGCCACGGTCGAAGCCCTGCTCGCTGCCGACGTTCTCATCCTCGAGTCCGGGGGCGCCGAACGCAGCCGCGAGGAATACATGGGCCATCACGCAGTCAGCGATGCGGCGTTCCTCAAGGGCGCCCATCGCCAGCTGCTCCGTCAGCGCGCACGAGCCGCTGGCGAGTTCGCGTGGGTCGGAACCGAAAGCGAGTTGCATGCCCAGAAGGATGGCCAGCCACTGACCGTCCAGAGCGACGAGACGATGGTGCTGAAGGAGACCGCGGACGGCTGGCGGATCGTCCACATCCACTGGTCCTCGCGGACCAAGCGCTGAGTCGAGAGATTGAAATGACTACGCTCACATTGCACCGTCTGACTTTTGTGGTCCTTGCCGTGGCTGGTCTGGGTGCTTGCACCCAGGATGCTTCATCCGCGCAACCCACAACCTCGCCCTCCGCACAGGTTGTCGTCCAATCAGCCGACGCGACTCCAGCAGCCCTGCCACGCATGACCGTCCACAAGACCCCGACCTGCGGGTGCTGCGGTGTCTGGATCGACCACGTGCAGAAGGCGGGATTCACCGTGGATGTGCACGACATGGATGACCTGGGTCTGGTCAAGGAGCGGTTGGGTGTCCCCTATGCAAAGGGCTCCTGCCACACGGCCGAGATCGGCGGATACGTCATCGAAGGCCACGTTCCGGCCGCGGACATCAAGCGTCTCCTCGAAGAAAAGCCGAACGCACGCGGCCTGGTCCTCCCAGGGATGCCGCTTGGTTCTCCGGGCATGGAGGTCCCGGAGGGACGCCAGCAGCCGTTCACGGTCGAGCTGATACATCGCGACGGAACCACTGAACCGTTCGCACAGCACTGATCCGTCGCAGCAACAGGGGACGGTGTTGCGGGCGCGCCGATTCTCGCCCGCGAGGAAGAAGGAGAACTACATGACTCACCATTCCGCAGCACACCGGCCCCAGGCCATGAACGAGTGCATCGACAACTGCACGCAATGCCATGCGATCTGCCTGGAGACCATCAACTACTGCCTGACCAAAGGAGGTGTTCACGCGGCCCCGGAGCACATCGCCCTGTTGGCGACGTGTGCCGATACCTGCGCAACCAGTGCCGACGCGATGCTGCGCGGTGCCAGCGTTCACGACGTGGTTTGCGGTGCCTGCGCGGAGATCTGCCGCCAGTGCGCCGATGCATGCGACGCCATGAACGACCCTGAGATGACGCGCTGCGCCGAAGTTTGTCGCCGCTGCGCGGAAAGCTGCAGCGCCATGGCAGCGTAATGCGTCGAGGATCCCGCCTGAGCCGGTGGGATCCTCGTCTCGCGAAAGCGGAAGTATCAAGAAAATCCGACAAATCGTGGTTTCAGTGACAGTCCGACATCTAACGCTTGTCGCATCGAACACAGCGCGGCCCCTCCCGAACGGGCTTTGCATCACATTCCAATGAGGATTTATCCATATGAAGTCGTCCAACGTCATTCGCTCCTTCGCGCTCGTCCTCGCAATCGCGGCCGGGCAGTTTTCGCTGCAGGTCGCGCACGCCCACGCCGCGCTGCAGCAGTCCACACCGGCGGCAAATGCGGTGGTGGCCTCGCCAGGCCAGATCGATCTCGTGTTCAACGAGACATTGATTCCGCGGGCGTCGCGTCTCAAGTTGCTCATGATGCACGGCAGTTCCACCATGCCGATCGAGAATTTCACGACCGAGATCGTCAACAACGGCAAGACCCTGCGTGCCAAGTTGCCTGGACCGCTGGCTCCGGGCGTCTATACCGTGGAATACCGCGCCGTCGGTGGTGACAACCACCCCATGCCGGGCAGCTTCAGCTTCACGGTGCGCTGAGGAGTCGCGAATGTTCGACCTGTCGGCTTATGCACTGAGATTCTTGGAATACCTTGTCATCATGGTTCTTTTCGGGGTTCCACTCTTCGGTTGGTACGGGTCGCGTCGATCGGCACTCGCCGACGCCTTGGCCGGGTGGTCACTCATGGGCGTTCTATTGGCGGGTGCCGTAGCCGGTCTCGTGCTCACCGGGCTCGATGTCGTCTTCAAGACCGCGGGCATCATGGGAATGCCGCTTGCCGAGGTTGATCGCGCATCGCTTGGCTGGTATCTGCTCGAGACGTCCGCGGGCCGGGCAGCCATGGCGAGAGGCGCGCTGCTGGTCGCCCTGATGTTCGTGCTCGGATGGCATCGTCGCCGCGGGAAGGTGGAGACCGCCTTCCCGCTGGGGGCGATGCTGGCGGGCGGCGCACTCGCTTCGCTGGCATGGAACGGCCACGCCGCCGCTGGCGAGGGCTTGGCAGGCGCGGTCCGGCTTGCTGCAGGCATCGTCCATCTTCTCGCGGCAGGCGGCTGGATCGCAGCGGTCCTGATGTTCCTTGCCATGCTGCTGCGCGGCAAAGAGACGAACGGCAGCGGGCGTCTGCGATCAACGCATGACTTTCTGCATGGTTTTTCGACGCTGGGAACGATCTTCGTTGGTGCGCTCATCGTGTCCGGCATCGCGCACTACGGGGATCTCACCGCGTGGTCGTTTTCGGCCCTGTTCCAGAGCACCTACGGGAAGTTGCTGCTTTTCAAACTGGCCCTGTTCGCTGGAATGCTGGGTTTGGGAGCGCTGCACCGATGGACGCTGGTGCCGCGCTTGGAACGAGCGCTGACCAGCGGAGATCCCGCGCAGGAGGTGCGGGCTTTGCGGCAGAGTGTTACGGCTGAGGCCGCGCTGGCCATCTTGATCCTGATTGTTGTTTCAGTGCTCGGGACGCTCAGCCCCGAATAGCTGTGTAACCCGCAATGGCACACTGCCTTGGCAGTCCATCCCCACTAAAGCGAGCATCGGCATGAACTCACCGTCGTCCCATGACCATCACCATTCTGCAGGCGCAGCCCCTGTCGAGGCTGCGGATGGACGGGTCATCACCAATCCCGTCCGCTATACGGACGATGCTCCCCAGCAAGTTGAAGTGACCGCCCCAGCAGCGGTGGCCCAACCCAGCGGTACCCACGCCACGGTCTACACCTGCCCGATGCATCCGCAGATTCGTCAGCCAGGTCCCGGCACCTGTCCGATCTGCGGCATGGCGCTGGAGCCGGAGATGCCCTCGCTGGAGGAGGACGACAATCCAGAGTTACGCGATTTCACCCGAAGGTTCTGGTGGACGTTGCCTTTGACGTTGATCGTCCTGGTCTTGGCCATGCTGGGACACCGTCTGCCCGGCTTGTCCACGCAGGCGCGCACCTGGATTGAGCTCGTGCTGAGCGCCCCGGTGGTGCTCTGGGCGGGGTGGCCTTTCTTTGAGCGCTGCCTACAGTCCATCGGCAATCGCAGCCCCAACATGTGGACGCTGATCGGCATCGGCGTGGCCGCCGCGTTTGGCTACAGCGTGGTGGCCACCGTGGCACCGGACCTGTTTCCGGACTCTTTCCGCGAGCATGGACGGGTAGGGGTCTACTTCGAGGCGGCAGCGGTCATCGTCTCGCTCACCCTGCTCGGACAGCTGCTGGAACTGCGGGCGCGTTCCAAAACCTCGGCGGCCATCAAGTCCCTGCTGGGATTGGCGCCCAAGACGGCTCGCCGCGTCAAACCCGATGGGGGCGAAGAGGACGTTGCGCTGGATCACGTGCACGTGGGTGATCTGCTTCGCGTACGACCGGGCGAGAAGGTGCCGGTCGATGGGGAAGTCATCGAAGGCCGCGCCAGTGTCGATGAGTCGATGCTGACCGGTGAACCCATTCCGGTGGAGAAGGCTGTCGGTGATCACGTTATAGGCGCCACGCTCAACGGGACGGGCGCCTTAGTCATCCGGGCGGACAAAGTCGGATCCGGGACGGTACTGGCGCAGATTGTGCAGTTGGTAGCCCAAGCCCAGCGCTCCCGCGCGCCGATGCAGCGTATGGCGGACAAGGTGGCGTACTGGTTTGTCCTGGCCGTGCTGGCCACGGCGGTGCTCACGTTCTTCGGATGGGGTCTGTTTGGACCCGAACCGTCCTGGACCTTTGCCGTCCTCAATGCCGTATCGGTTCTGATCATTGCTTGCCCGTGTGCCTTGGGTTTGGCTACCCCCATGTCGATCATGGTCGCCACTGGCCGCGCTGCGCAGGTCGGGGTCCTGTTCCGCGATGCTCAGGCGATCGAGCAGCTACGTCTGATCGACACGTTGATCGTGGACAAGACCGGTACGTTGACCGAGGGGCGTCCAGCCTTTCGCGACACGCTCTCCAACGCCGGCTTCGACGCCGATCAGATCCTTTGTTTGGCCGGCAGCTTGGAGCAGGGCAGTGAGCACCCCTTGGCCGAGGCCATCGTGGCTGAAGCCCAGCGACGTGGCTTGAACCTGGTGGCCGCCCAAGATTTTGATTCGCTCACCGGCCAAGGCGTCCGCGGGCGCGTGTCCGATCAGGATGTCGTGCTCGGCAACCAAAGCCTGATGGCGTCGGTTGGCGCCGATGTAGCACCTTTGCAAAGCAGCGCCGAGCGTCTTCGGAAAGAAGGCGCTAGCGTGATGTTCCTGGCGGTCAATGGTCGGTTGGCCGGCGCCATTGCGGTGGCTGATCCCATCAAAGCCACGACCTTGCCTGCCTTGAACCTGCTACGTGCCGATGGCCTGCACGTGGTGATGGCCTCCGGTGACGCACAGGCGACGGCCGAGGCCGTGGGGCGCACGCTGGGCATCGAGGATGTGCGTGGTGGCGTCAAGCCGCAGGACAAGGCCGACCTGGTCCAGCAACTCAAAGCCCAAGGTCGTCGCGTGGCCATGGCTGGCGATGGCATCAACGATGCGCCGGCCCTGGCGGCAGCCGATGTGGGCATCGCGATGGGGACGGGCACGGATGTGGCCATGTCCAGCGCCCAGCTCACCCTGGTCAAGGGTGATTTGAGGCGCATCGTGCAAGCCCGTGCCATCTCGTCTTTGACGGTGGCCAATATGAAGCAGAACCTGGGCTTCGCCTTCGTCTACAACGCCATCGGCGTGCCTATCGCCGCCGGCTTGCTGTATCCCAGCTTCGGCCTTTTGCTCAGTCCGATGATGGCGGCCCTGGCCATGAGCCTGAGCTCGGTTTCGGTGGTCACCAATGCCCTGCGTTTGTCCGGCTCCACCGTTGTTGCCACCCCCCACCCTGACCGCGCCGATGAGCCTGCGCGCGGCCATTCCTGTCACTGATGGCTCATATCCCACAAGGAGTACTGCAATGAAGCGTTATGCCTCCCTCTCGATGATGGCCTTGTTCCTGATGGCGGGCGCGGCCTTCGCCGGCGGCCAGACCACCACGCCCACCACCGACCACGGTCAGCACAAGCCGGCGGCGGCCGATGCCGATTTCACCAAGCTCGATGCCAACAAGGACGGCTCGCTGTCCAAGGAAGAACTGGCCAAGCACAAGCTGGCGCCGCACTTTGGCATGCTCGATAGCAACAAAGATGGCAAGCTGAGCCCGCAGGAATTCGCTGCCGGCAAGGGTATGTAAGTGTTCTCAGCCCGGGAGCTGTTCCAACAGTTCGCGGGTTCTTCCGCCGTTCTGCCATTCCCACGGAGATTGTTATGTCCTCTTCGCACGGTACGCACGAAAACGCGCAAGACCCGCAGTCCCAGCACGCAAAACCGCACGCCTCACACCAGCCTGCCCACCAGGCACAACAAGGGCATCAAGGCCATTACGGCCGCCTGTTGTTGATGATGGGCCTGTCTTTCGTGGCCATGTACGCATTGATGTACGCAATGGTCGATCAGTGGGCTAACGTCTATAACAACGTGAACCAGTTCTACATGGCGGGCCTGATGGCCGCTCCCATGCTGCTGATCGAGCTGTGGCTAATGTCCAGCATGTACCCCGATCGCCGACGCAATCTGATTCTGGCTGGTCTGACGGTGGCGTTCATGCTGTTCTGCTGGTGGGGCATTCGCACTCAAGCAGCGGTCACTGACAAACAGTTCATCCGTTCGATGATTCCCCACCACGCTGGCGCCATCCTGATGTGTGAGGAGAATCGTCTGAAGGATCCTGAGTTGGTGAAGCTCTGCCAGGACATTATTACCTCGCAGACACAGGAGATCGCGCAAATGAAGCAGTTGCTGGCTGAGCGTTCCCATTAGCTCACTGCCTTTTGCCAGCCGATATCACTTCACTGAGCCTGCGCACTGACCATTCGGTGGATCAAACGCGCGGCCACACGTGCGGTGGCTTGATCCGGATCCAGGGGCGGACACAGTTCCGCCACGTCGACCACACGTACCTTGCCCGAGGCCATGACCAGATCCAGCAGGGCTTCCAGGACCTCCAGACTCACCCCGCGTGGGTTGGGGGCGCTCACGCCCGGGGCCACCACCATTGAGTACGCCGGCAAGATCACCAGCGGCTTGGGTAGCTACACCCAGTGGCGTGGCTTGGGCTCACTGCGTATGGGCAAGAACCGTTGGACCGGCGTCTATTCGGCGCAGTACATCGGCAGCGCGGACGACATCATCGCCGTGCCCGACACGATCGGCTCGCATGTGTCCAGCGTGGTGTACCACAGCCTGCAACTGAGCTACGGCATCAAGAAGAAGTGGGATATCTCCGCCGGCGTTGAAAAAGTGCTCGATAAGAAGGCGCCGTTCGTGAAGAACAACCCCAACACCGACACCGACACCATGACGTACGACTTGCTGGGTCGTCGCTGGAATGTCCGCTTTGGTTACCACTGGTAAGCCACGATCACGAGGAGCTACACATCATGAGAAACACGCAACTATCCGCCACACTACTGCTGTTCGCTGTGGCCGGCAGTGCCGGTGCGCACGACCTGTTTGTCGCTTTCTCCAAGCCTGGCACCGCAGCGGGCGAGGCGAACACAGCGTTGGTGAACAATGGCACCTTCGATGAAAGTGCAGGTGCAGTCACCCGAGCGCGTCTACAGGACGTTTCGCTGAGTCAGGGCGGCGCTAAGGCTGCACCGGACTTGGCCAGTTGGAAAGAGGTCGGCAAGCAGAGCCAGCTCACCGTGCATCCGGCGGGCGAGGGCACCTATCTGCTGGGGGTCTCGACGATGGCCTCCACCAGCACGCGTACGGCCAGCGAGTTCGGCAAGTACCTGGAGTTGGAAGACTTGCCCGATACCCTGGCCACCTATGATGCGAGCAAGTTTCCCAAAGGGGTCACCTATAGCTATACCAAGCATGCTCGTACCATTGGACAGGTGGGCACAAAACTGACCGACGATTTCGCTGCCTCGCTGGGCTATCCGCTGGAGATCCGCTTGGCCCGCAATCCTGGAAGCGTGAAGGTCGGCGAACAGCTGTCGTTCCAGGTGCTGCAGCAGGGCACGCCAGTGCCCAACCTACGCGTGTACGTCGGTCATCGTGCTGACGCACCGGTCAAGGGTGGGCACGGTAGCGCTACGCTCCTGCGCACCGATGCCCAAGGCCAAGCCAGTTTCCAGGTGACCACCGCCAAGACCTGGTACATCCACACCAATCACATGGTGCCCTCTACACAAAAGGGTTTGGATTTTGTGTCGGATCGGGCGTCGCTGAGCTTTGAGATTTCCCCGCACGCCGGGCACTGATAAGTAAGCATGTAGGCGGTACTCTCCCCTTTGACGCCAGTCATGACTTCTTCCATGACTGGCGTCTTTTTGTGGGGACTTACCTCAAGTGCTCAGTCTGTCTCTCATTGGTCGCCCCGCGCCGCGCGCAATCCACGTCGCCGCACTAGATAGAACGCTGCGGGAATCACCACCATAGAGAGCACCGGTGCGGTGAGCATGCCACCCAGCATCGGCGCGGCGATACGTTGCATGACCTCCGAGCCGGCACCGGCACCGACGAAAAGCGGAAACAACCCGGCCAGGATGACGGCTACCGTCATCGCCTTCGGGCGCACCCGTTGCACGGCGCCTTCGTAGATAGCCTCCTGCAGGGTAGACACATCTTCCGGCGCACCGCTGGCCAAGCGCTGCTCCCAGGCATGACGCAGGTACAGCAGCATGATGACGCCGAACTCAGCCGCAACGCCGCCCAGGGCGATGAATCCGATCATGCTGGCCACCGAAATCGCATGGCCCAGCCCCCAGATCAACCAGAAACCGCCCACCAACGCCAAGGGCAAGCTGAGCAGGATGATGGATACATCGCTAAGCCGGCGAAACACCATCCAGATGACCAGGAAGATGATCGCCAACGCCGCGGGCACCACCCATTGCAGGCGTGCCAAAGCCCGTTGCAGATACTCGTACTGCCCCGACCACGCCAGACCATAGCCGGCAGGCAAACTCACCTGGGTCTGCACCGCGGCTTGCAGGTCCTGGACCACCGATCCCAAGTCGCGATCGGCCACATCCACGTAGATGTAGCCCACCAACCGGCCGTTATCGCTCTTGAGCATCGGCGGGCCTGGGCTGATTGACAGCTCCGCCACCTGGCTCAAGGTCAGTTGCACACCGCCTGGCGCGATCAGCGGCAGATCCTGCAAGGCCTGCAACGAGTCACGCTGGCCACGGGGGTAGCGCAAGACGATGGGATAGCGTTCGCGCCCCTCGATCGTTTCCCCGATTGGATCACCGCCAACGACCGTGGCAATCAGTTGCTGGAGTTGGCCTTGAGTGAATCCGTAACGTGCAGCGATTTCCGGGCGCACCTGTACATCGACATAGCGCCCACCCGTGACGCGTTCGGCCAGTGCCGAACTCACGCCGGGCACAGTCTTGGCCACCTGCTCGATCTGCTGGCTCAGGCGCTCGATCTGCTCCACATCGGGTCCGGAGACCTTGATCCCAATCGGGCTCTTGATGCCGGTGGCCAACATATCGATGCGATTGCGAATGGGCGGGACCCATAGGTTGGTCAGACCAGGAATCTTGACCGCTGCGTCCAACTCCTGGCGTAGCTTCTGGGGGGTCATGCCCGGGCGCCATTGATCCCGCGGCTTGAAGGTCACGGTGGTCTCAAACATTTCGATCGGTGCCGGATCGGTCGCACTTTCGGCACGGCCCGCCTTGCCGAACACGTGCTCAACCTCCGGTACGGTCTTGATCATCCGGCCCGAGAGCTGGAGCAACTGACGGGCCTTGTCGGCGGACAGGCCGGGCAGGGCCGTGGGCATGTACAACAGGCTGCCTTCTTCCAAGGGCGGCATGAACTCACTGCCCAACCGGCTAAAGGGGATCAAGGTGAGCACTAGCAGCAGGCCGCTGAGCAGCAAGGTGACACCGGGATGTTTGAGGACCCACAGCAGGATGGGCCGATAGCCAGCGATCAGGATGCGATTGATGGGGTTCTGCTGTTCCGGGCGGATGCGGCCGCGGATCAGGTAGCCCATCAAGACGGGGATCAAGGTCACCGACAACCCTGCTGCGGCGGCCATCGCGTAGGTCTTGGTGTAGGCCAGAGGCGAGAACAATCGCCCTTCCTGCGCCTGCAGGGCAAAAACCGGCACGAAAGACAGGGTGATGACCAGCAAGCTGGCGAACAGGGCCGGTCCGACCTCGGCCGCCGAGCGGGCCATCAGCTGCCAGCGCTCCTCACCCTGAGGTTCCCGGCCGTGCGCCTCCCGCCAGTGCTCCAGATGCTTGTGTGCATTTTCGATCATCACCACCGCTGCATCGACCATCGCACCAATGGCGATGGCGATGCCGCCTAATGACAGCAAGTTGGCGGAGATCCCCTGGGCGTGCATCACGATGAAGGCCGCCAGGATACCCAAAGGCAGGGTGATGACGGCCACCAACGCCGAGCGTAGGTGCCACAGGAACAGCAGGCATACCAGCGCTACGACCAGAAACTCTTCGCCAAGCTTGTGGGTGAGGTTGCGTACCGCATCCTGGATCAGCTCGGAGCGGTCGTACACCGGCACCACTTCCACGCCCTCGGGCAAGCTGGATTGCAACGCCTGCAGTCGCGCTTTGACGTTCCGAATGGCCCCCAAGGCATCCTTGCCGGTCCGCAGGACGATCACGCCGCCGGCCACCTCACCTTGACCATCCAACTCTGCGATACCACGACGGAAGACCGGCCCGCGACTGATCGTGGCCACCTCGCCGAGCAGGACGGGGATGCCGTCGTTGCCGGTTACCGGCACCTGTTCGAACGCCTCCTGTGTGCGCAGGTAGCCTTCGCTGCGCACCATCAGTTCGGCTTCGCCTTGTTCGATCACCGAGCCCCCGGTAGCGCCGTTGGCCGCATCCACCGCCTCGATGAGCTCGGCCACCGTCAGTCCACGGGCCGCCAACGCCTGCGGATCGGGCTGGATCTGCCAGGCGCGCACCGCACCGCCCACACTGGCTACTTCAGCCACGTCCGGCACGGTTTTTAGCTCATAACGAAGAAACCAGTCCTGCAACGCACGCAGCTGCCCCACATCACGTTGACCTGTCCGATCCACCAAGGCGTACTGGTAGATCCAGCCCAGTCCTGTCGCATCAGGACCCAGCGCCGGATTCACATTCGGCGGAAGTCGATCGCGTACCTGGCTCAAGTACTCGAGCACTCGAGAGCGCGCCCAGTAAAGATCAGTGGCATCGTCAAACAGGATGTAGACGAATGAATCACCGAAGAAGGAGAAGCCGCGTACCGCCTTCACGCCCGGCACGGACAACATCGTGGTGGCCAACGGGTAGGTGACCTGGTCTTCGATGATGCGCGGGGTTTGCCCCGCCCATTGCGTGCGGATGATGACCTGGGTATCGGACAGGTCCGGCAGCGCATCCAGCGGCGTGTTCTTTACCGACCAGATACCGACCACCGCCAGCAGCGCGGCGGCAACCAGCACCAGCACGCGATTGGCGATGCAAGCATGGATCAGGCGCGCGATCATGGTGTGCCCTCCATCGCTTCGGACATGACCTCGCTTGCCTGGCAATCAGCGGCTGCGGCGGGGCCGAACTTGGGTACCAACTGCATATCCATGAACGGTGACTTGCCCGGCTTGTCGAAATGCTTCTCCGGCACCATCGGGTCATACCAGTACTGCACCGGGCAGCGCGGCGGCGTAGAGGTGGAGGTGTCTGGCGCGACAGGCGCCGGCTGTCTGGACGGTGACGGCACGACAGTGCGTGGTTCGTGCCCGGCGTCATGGCGCTCGTGCACACCTGATGCGCTGGCAGGGCGTGTCGGTTGTGCAGCACCCAGGCGCTCCAACGCACCGGAGAGACTGGCTTCGGAGTCGAGCAAGAACTGACCCGAGACGACCACGCGTTCACCACCGGCCAAGCCTGCCACGATCTGCGTGCGCCCTTGCACGCTACGTCCCACACTCACCCGCACTGGCCGGAAGCTCCCGTCCGGATCCTGCACGATGACCCGGCTGTCCCGCCCGGTGGCGATCAGCGCCTCCGTGGGAACGACTGGCAGGGCCTGCTCGGCGTCGGGCTGCACCAGAACCTCGGCGAACATGCCCGGCACCAGCCGACGCTGCGGGTTGCGCAGCACAATTCGCGCCCGCTGCGTGCGACTAGCCATGTCGACCTGGGGAAGCAACGCCTGGATCTGTCCGGCAAAGCGCTCTGCCGGCCAGGCACTGACCGTGGCCTGCACTGAGGTCCCCGGCCGCAAGGTGCCCAGCGCTGCCTGGGGTACCGAGGCCTCCAGCCACAACGTGTCCAGCCCATTGATCTTGAACAGTGGCGTACCGGGCATCACCGTCTGTCCCTCGCGTGCCAGGATCTCGGTCACGACACCACTGTGGTCTGCGCTAAGCACGACGCCACTTCTGGCCGAGGCGCCAGAAGGAACACCCAACGAACGCAACCGTTGTTGCGCCGCACCCTGCAGCTCACGCGCGCCCGCGGACTGAGCTTGGCTCAGGGCATGTGCTTCGGCGATGGCCGCGTTCCATGCCGGGGCCTGCACGGTGGCCAGCGTTTGACCACGACGAACCTCGGTAAACGGCGCCTTTACCTGCACGTGGGTGATCAAGCCTTCCATGCGCGCACTGATCACGCTTTCCTGGGTCAGATCCCACGTCAGTGTGCCCGGCACGCGTACGGCAGTCCCTAGTAACTCTACCGTCACTTCCTGAGTGCGTATGCCCACGTTCTGCTGCAGGCGCGGATCGATCTGCGTTCCGCCCCCTATGGCCTCATCTGCGTATTTGGGCAGCAACTCCATATCCATGAACGGAGATTTGCCCGGCTTGTCGAATCGCTGCTCCGGCGCCATGGGGTCGTACCAGTACAGCACCTTGCGTGCTTGATCTGCGACGCTCGTGCCGGGGGGCGGGGTGGTATCAGAGGTTCGAGTCATCCAGGCGTAGCCGCCGGCAAAGCCGAGCGCCAGCAACCCGAGGGCCACGGCGAGCTGTGTGAGACGCGTCTTGGTCGGGCTCATGGCGTGTTCTCCTCATGGGGTAGCAGATAGGCCAGTGCCGCCCAGGCACGGCCCTGTTCGCCCAGCAGACGGGCGTTCTCCAGGTGCAATTCGATCTCATCGCGCCGCGCTTCCAGCCACGGCTGCAGGTCGGCACCGGCGCCGTAGGCGGCCAACGCCGTGCGTGCACGATCGCGCGCCAAAGGCAGGCTCTGCGTGTTCTGGCGCTCCAACTGGCCGGTTAACCCGCGCCATCGCGCTATCGCGCGTTGCACCGACTCGGCTTGGATGCGCCGGGCCTCATCGCGCTCTGCGGACACCGCCTCCAGCTCGGCCCGCCGTGCCGCGATGCCTCGTGCTTGGCGGTTCTTCTGGAACAGCGGCAGGCCCACACCCACTTCCACCATGAGCATGTCGCTGCGCGCCATGCCGTCGGGTGCGCGCTCGCGACGTCCGTAGGTGAGCTCCACACTCCAATCCGGGCGGGTTTCGGCCACGGCCGCATCCACCTGGGCCTGGGCTAAGCTCTCGCGTGCCTCCCAGCCCAGTAGTGGCGTGTGTTGGTCCAGTTTGGCCAGCAGTTGGGTGGGCTCCAATGGCAACTGCGAAAAATCCGGTGCCGCACCACTGGCCAAGATCGCCTCTGGTGCAATACCCAACCACCGCGCCAGGCCGGCCTGCGCGGCGGCGTGCTCCGCATGTACCTGCTCCAGGCGATTGTCCAACTGCAGTAGGGCGGCCTGGGCGGCAAGCACATCACTGGCCCCGTCCGTGCCGCCTGCCAAGCGAGCACGCGCCGCACGCTCGGCTATACGGGCCGGCTCGCGCAGACCTTCCAACGCATCTACGGCTTGCTGCGTACTCCACAGCTCGATCCAGGCCAGCGCGGCCGCTTGGGCCACCATCTGCTGTTCGGCCATCGACAGTGAGCGCGCTTGCGCCAGCGTCGCTTGCGCCAACGCGTGCTCGGCACGTCGTTTCGCACGCGCAGGAAACTCCTGCATCAGACCGATTTGCTGGGTGGTCATCTCATCGGCCCGCAAGCTGAAGGCATCGGGTCCGCTGACGGGCCAGTTCGCCAGCCCCACGATCAAACGTGGGTCGGGAAGCGCGCCAGCACGCGCGGCTTCTTCGGTACTGGCATCGATCTGCGATCGGCGCACCTGCAGGGTTGGGGCGTTAGCAAGCGCCCGTTGTAGGGCTTCTGTGTAGCTGATCGGGATAGCGGGCGATGCCGCCAGCACAGGACCACTGAGCGCCAGGGCAAACACGAACCCACACGCCATCTTGCGCCTTGCACGCAAGAAGAAAGACATCTCCATAAGACCTCCGGGAAACGACAACGAGCGCGCTGCAACGCATGCAGCACGAGCACGGGTCAATCCAGGAGGGGGCTTAAATCAGCAGGCTACAGAAGCGCTGCAGGGGAGGCGGATCGGACACGCACACCGGAACATCCCGATACAACTGCGCGTGTACCGGTGGCAACAGAGCCTGCACCAGCGCGAAGGCGGCCAGCGCGGGCTGGTAAGGCACTTGAGGGGCCTTCGCATCGGCCGTGGCGATGTGATCGCGCTGGCAATGCTGGTCGCACAACGCCGGAGCATCGGGATCCGGCGTGGACATCTCTTCGCAACCGACCATCAGGGTCGCTTGTCCAGCTTCCACCGATTCCAGCGGACAGGCGTAAGCCACCAGCGCGAGTTGCTGCAGCAGCAGCGCCCACAGTCCCAGCCATGCCAGTCGGGCACGAGAACGGGGTCGCCGCCATCGCCTCAGCAGCCTCACCATGACAGCTCCCGCACGCCCGAAGCAGCGCCTGCGGACGCTGGGCAGATCAGGGCAGGGGACGTGCGAGCTCTCATGATGGCCAGTCTAGCCCTCTTGGGGCCGACTGTCATTGATCAGGATCAAGCCCTCGCGCGGACTCAGCGGTGGCATCCGCCGCAGCAGGAGGATGCGACGGCCGGGGCGGCCGGCGTACCAGCCTCAGAAGGGAGCACCGCAGCGATCACATAGCCTTGCCGCTGGATAGCCTCAACCGCCTGTTCTACGGCAAGCAGGCCCTCGATCTTGACCACGCCACTGCCCAGATCGACGTCCACCTGGGCGTGGGGGTCAAGGGCCTGAATGGCTTGGGTGACCGTTCGGACACAGTGACCACAGGTCATACCTTCAACAACGAGATTCATGGACAACCCTCCAAAAGCATCGGCGGTTTGCCGACGGCGTGACGATGAGCCTTCCCACGGTGGGAAGGTCAAACGACAGGCAAGTTGAGTGGTAATCCGTCCCGCGTTGTTGACCTTCCCATCATGGGAAGGCTCAGGCTACCTGCTCGTTCCTATTGGCCCTCACTCCATGGACATAACGCGCACTTATGCGAATTAAGTTATTGATTATATTACATTAATACAGGAATCGCAAGGTCTGTAGTTGCACCGTGCCCTGGCCGGCCACAAACGCGATAAGCTAAGCATTCCTTAGTGCTAGTCATTCTTGATGTCATGACGATGCCATCTGAGCGCACCCGCAATGTGCTGCAGGCGGGCGCGTTCCTCAGGCAGCTAGCGGCCAGCCAAGCCGTGCCTAAAGAGGTGCGGCAAGAGGCATATCGACTGCTGCGGCACTATCCAACCGTCAGCGACATCGAGGCGATTGCTGAGCACGAAGAGCGGCTGCGAGCGCTGACCCAGTCGGCCTTCGTACGACCCTACCTGAGCAGCGAGATCGAGGCGGATTGGTTCTCCGGGTACCCGCTTGGCCCTCATCGCATCTGACCATGAAGCAACCGAGCAGGCCGCGTGGAAGAGGGACTACGTCTGCGGAGACAGCGCTGGAGGCTTCCTTTGAACGGGCCCGCGACAGTGCGGCCGAGGAACGCGCATTCTTCAAGCGACTGATGGATGCGATCGTGTACGTGCATGCGCCCATCTCGGACGACGCGCAGACACTGCGGCTGGTCCAGTTCCGCCATCCTGACGGTTTCGATGCGATCCCTTTCTTTACCTCGCTCGACAAGGCGCAGGCGGCCAGCTCGTCTGCTGTCAGAATTCTGGGAGTTTCAGGCCGTGAGCTGCTAACCGGTACTCGCGGCGCGACGTTGATGCTCAATCCCAACTACGGCGGCGTTGTCCTGTACCCGGAAGAGGTTGCGACATTGTTGGATACGGGCTTTCTGGCCAGGGTGGAACGTCTGGCGCCGGCGGAGTTCGCGGTGAGACCTGCCCAGGCCGCGCCGGCTTGGCTCGCTCCGGCCATCAGCGGCAGCCTTGAGCACGCCGACTTCGTCTCGTCGGCCTATCTCCTGGAAACTCACTCGTCAGGGGGCGTCGAACAGCCTCCCGGTCTGTTGATCTGGCTGGTGGTGGACCTGGCTTTCGCCGAGCGGGCGGCTCGTCTGGTGACCACCGCCATACAGCCCTTATGCTCAGATTTGGACGTCATCATCGACTTGGCGGTCCACGACGTATCGCTGCCTTTGCCGGCGGGCTTGGATGATCCCCAGATCCTGCCCATATTTTTTCACGAGAATCAAGCCAACTTGAGCACAGCTCATCGGCCTATGAGCCCTGAAGATAAGCTACTAGCACTCCTTCCGGGATTGACCGAGGAAGAGAAGGAACGGCGGACCCGCGAGGGTATGGCCGACGTCGACGCTGGACGTACGATCCCGCACGAGGAACTACTGCAATGGATCAGGCGACGGTCAGAGCCTTCTTGAAGGTTTCCGTTGGGTCAGGAGCGTGGAAACTCTTGAATCCAATATTCAAGAAGGGCACGCGTGCCTGAGCAGTACTCCAGGAATGCCTGTGTCACGCGGCTTCTGGTTCAATCAAGCCTAGGTCTGTAATCCACGAACTGCCTGACGTCGAGGGGTGTTTCCTCGTTGAATCATGGTGTTAGAGACGATTCGGCTGTTTTTCTCACGAATCCCTGCCGACCTTCTTGAAAAACTGAACCAGACCTACCCAAACGCTTCCGTAAGGCAGGTGGTGAGAGGGCAGGTTAAGCACATCAGGGATAGCAATCCCAAGGAGATAGAAGCGCTACGACAGGAGGCCAACGATCAACTTCCTACTATCGCCGAGCTAAAGAGGGTCAGTGCGGTTGATCCAGAGTTCCGGATGGAAAACAGCTTCTTTGGGCCCAAGCCAGTCATCACCGCCCGCATCATCAACCGCTCAACACTGCCATTGAGCGAAGCGAGCTGGAATGCGGCGCTGTACATCAATGGCGATGTACAGCCTGTAGCCACGTCGAAGGTGCGCAGCGATTTCCGTTCCATCGAAGGCCTCAAGCCCGAACACCATGTTACGGCTCGATTCACTGTCGGATTCGTCAAGGGCGATAAGGCCTGGACCACCTTGGCGATTCGTCAAGCTACATCCACACGCGTCGAGCTGGAGATGATCCCTGAGACAGCAATGGACTTTACGGACAAAGCCTATCTAAGTGCCGATCTTCAGAAGCGCATTGATTTCCTTGAGAACCAACTCAAGCAAGCGAGCGAGTTCGAAGATGTCTGATGCTACCAAGCCCCGCCGGCGGATCACCCTCCGGCGGGGCTTGGTAGCGGTACCGACGTTCACCCCCGCCAAAGAGGACCATTACACAATGCGCCCGTCCATCCTCGCCTTGGACTTAGAAGGAACGCTGATTTCCAACGCTGTAAGCCAGATCCCGCGCCCGGGCCTCTACGAATTTCTGGAGTCGGCAAAGTCGCTCTTTGAGGGTCTAGTCATCTTCACCACAGTTCCGGAGCCTAGATTTCGCGAGATTGCCGACCTATTGGCTTGCGAAGGAGCGGCCCCGGGTTGGTTTGCCCGCTTGCCATACATAGACTGGACTGGGCCGACGAAGGATCTTGCCAACGTTTCCCAGCCCATCGGCTCTGCATGGCTACTAGATGATTACGCCCCCTATGTACAACCGGGACAGGAACATTGCTGGGTCCCGGTTCAACTGTTTTGTTCTCCTTACCCCGAGGACGACGCGGGACTGGACGATGCCATCGAGGCAATCCGTAAGCGACTGAACGAGTACTAGAGGGCCATCTCTTGGCCAGCGTCCAATGGGCCACAGGCTCGCCGGTCAACCAAGGTCCAGCGCTTCGTTGGAGAACCGTCGATATAGACCTGGGGGGGCGTTTACCGCGATAGAGTCCTGAGCCCCCTCAAACCATCTCATGGACCCGTGGCAGCTGGTCGGTCTACTCAGACTAGAAGCTAAAGCTGCCAACTGCCGCTAGGTTCCAGCCAGTACGCCATGCCCAGCGGCAGGAAAGTCTCCATTGCAACGTCCAGGATCAACGGCTGACGCCAACCCTGACCAGGCAAGAAGCAAAAATCCTTCCGGGCGAGGGTTCCAGCTTGCTCGCGTCCAGCTAACCAGATGCATCTGCGTTTTATCTCGCGATCAAGTGCTCGCCTCGCGGCATGCTCATCCAAACCGCTTTGTATGAACTCCGAGGCAGAATTTCGCATGCTCGCCCACAGCACGTAGCGCTTACGCCCCAAGCTGAGCGCATTCCATTCAGGCGATCCAATCGACTGAAGCCCGTCGCCTAGCTTCGGGTCCAACCGATGCTTCCGCAGAAGGTTTGCCAAGTACGCTCGAGCTTCGGTGGATGCCAGTGAAATTCCGAGATTCCGCCTCGCACTGGGCGTGCACTCAGCCGCCCACTGGGTGAGCGACCGGGTCAATGCCGACTCAAGGTTCAAGTCACTGCGAGACCACGGAGATTTGTAGGACCAAGCCAGGGGCTCATACAGAGATCTTGCGGCAAGCCGAGAACATTCGACTGGTTCGCGATGGAGGACGCGCAGCGTCGCAAGCGTGTCAAGTGCCTGCGAGGCCAACCCCTCAGCAGCTACCGGCGAACTAGCCGTTCTTGAGCGCTCTAGCGCGCACCACGCGCACGCAAGAAAGGGACCTATTGAACGAACGAAATTGTCCAGTTCTGGCCAGGGCGCGATGAGGGTCGGTTGGCTAACGACATAGGCCACACAGCCCTCAAATCGCGATACCAGTTGTCAGGATATCAACCTGCCCACAGACTGTCTATCTGACTTTCCGATATTGACCCTTAGGTGTTCTCTCCAGTTCAACGATATCTGAACATCCGATATCCTAGCCGTGCAGCGAATGAGCGGGGAGCGCCCCGGCGCACGACGCAGAACGTTACCGCATGTTGGGAGAGCCGAAATGATGCGCACCAGCGCTAGCCACCCGTTACTGATTGCAGAGTTGCCTGTTGGAGCCCATGGAGGCGGCATAGGGGTGACATTTGCGCCAGGCAAGTACCAGGAAGTCGCCATGACTGGAGCATGGGCGAGAGACCTAGATGTGGACGTCTCGGCTATTCAGGACTGGGGTGCCACTCACCTAGTCACCTTGCTTGAGCCTTGGGAGCTCAAGGACCTTCGAATCGAGAGCTTACCGGCGATAGTGGCGGGGAAGGGCATCTCTTGGCATGGACTGCCAATCACTGATGGAGCCGCACCAGACGACAGACTCCTCAAAGATTGGCTACAGCTAAGTGCTGAGCTCGTCGCTGACATGCTGAGCGGTCAAAGGATCGTGGTCCACTGCAAGGGGGGGTTGGGACGCGCGGGAACGGTCGCTGCCATGCTTTTGCTGCAGTCTGGCGAGGCCAAGCGGGCATCGGATGCCATCCACATGGTGCGGCATGCCAGGCCAGGCGCAATCGAAACGATTGCTCAAGAGGAGTTCCTAGAGTACTGGGCGCAGAGCCTTCACCCGGGCGGAGCTTGACCACTCAGGTGCGCAGTCAGGAACTCAAGGACGAGTTGCCTGTGGATCCAGAACTCGAGGGCTTCTTAGGTCTGGATCCAGAAATCGACGGCGTCTCCATAGTGGATCTTCGCGAGGGTTCAGGGCACATCAAAAATTCGCTGCCTCGAAAGCTAAGAACCTTGCTGTCGCACGAATCAGGGTCTTGTGCTGGGGCCGGACCAGCGCTATCGCTGACTAAGGCAGGGCAACCTCCAGGGACTGTACTGCGACGGCGCGATCAATAGACATCTGTCAGATGTATCGCCACCACTATCGATCTAATGAATGCTGACTCAGCCGATGCGTGCTGCCTTAGGAGTTACGATCTGACTGCACTCGTGGCCGAGGCGAAACGCCACGACGTACAGGACCGTGGCATCCATCGGCATACCTGAGCCCATCCGAATGACGACCTTACGCTGACCGTGCGACAGTGATACTCCCAGTTCCCGCAGGACCTCAATGCGCTGCTGCAGCCCGTCGTAGATGTCTAGCTTGTCGACTTCTGAATACAGGTCTTGGCAGTCGCGATACTCACGGTAGTAGTCGACCAGTGCAGCAAACTCGCTCGCCGCCTCGCGCGACAGCTCGAAAGCCGGTTCGGACAGATCCATGTCGCACGAAACGATCAGGCTGGCCAGCTCGCGCCCAGCAGCAAGCGGGGACACCGCCAGGGTGATGTAGTCGCGCTCAAACTGCGCTTGCGCCGCCTGCAGTTCCTCGTCTGTCGGCAGCGAGAAAGGCTTGTTGAGTGCATCGATGTCATTGAAATCGAAGGCGCGCGCCAGTGCGCGACGGGTGTCGAAACTGGCCGAGTCACCCTGCTCAACCCGCTGAACTGTTCGCACGTTCAGGCCCGAGATCTCGGCCAATTGTTCTTGCGACCAATGACGCAACTGGCGGAACTGGCGAATGCAGGCGCCAACCTCAGCAGCGGTAAGCAGGCGAGGCGGGGTCTTGGTGGTCATAGAAGATAACTCCGGAGGGGTAGGGAGCCCAGATTAGGAGGGTGCCGAACTTGGAAACATGACAGTCGCCCGACAGGCCCCCGACACAGATCAACTGCCAGGACTTGCCCCAACGAGAAATCCGGGGCAACTGCTTATGCGCCCGTGATGTTCTCCCCGTGCCCCCAGAGGGGGGCGAGGCCCAACTGCCTAGTCACTCACCACAGACCCCACCCTAGACGCGCAGGCGATCCGGGACAGCTCTATGGCGAGGGCTGATGGGGGGTCAATGGCTCCAACTCTGGCAAAACACCCCCAAATTGATGATGCAGTGCATTCATCCATGCCAGAACTGGTTCGCCTGGCCACAGGTGCGCCAGATTCAGAAGGGTTAGCATGGCAAGCGCATTGCTGTTCATGGCCACCCCCGCCAGAAGCGCGCCCGGGTAGCCATTTAACTGCCTTGCCAGGGGGTGAATCCCGGCATGGAGATAGGAGTTCAAGCCGACATAAAGGCATTGTCTGGCTCTGCCCAACAACTGTGATGCTCCTCGGGGCCCAGAGGACTCAAGCTTTACGAGCATGTCCTGAACGCCAGGGAGCCTCTTTGCCGCTTGCTGACTCTCCAGAGTCAGGGGCGCAAGAAGCTTCTCGATGTCGGCGTCGGTAGCTGCATAACATGCCCAGGTTGCACGCACGAGGGCCTCATACTGGGACCGGACCAGCGAGATTGCTGACTGGGGCAGAGTAGCGATCAGGGACTGTACTGCCACGGCGTGATCAAGGGACATCTGGCAAAGTGCCGCCACCGCCGTCGATCTTCGGTCACGTCCATGCTCTATCTCCATCCAAGCGGCTCGAATTTCACCCAAGAGCTCTAAGGAGCCCTCCAGCACAGACGCCCGATCCTGGTCAGCCGATTGAGGCACAAGTCATCCTAGAATCGTGATCTGCAGGCAAGAGTAACGGCTCGTCCATCGGGCAAAGCCCTCAGTTGGCCGGCTGGGCTGCAGCATCTGTTAGCCGGTAATCTCTGCATTGCATCATCCGTGCATCAGCAATTTCTGCGTTGCGTCAGTCGCAAGTCAAGTTTTTCTGCAATGGACCGTCTTGCACTGAAATTTTATTCCTCAAAAGCTGAAATCTCTGCAATGGCACCCTAAGAATGTCTGCGATGAACAGCGTTCTGGTCCGCGCGCGATTGCTTCCTATATTGCAACCATACGCTCAGCCAGCCAACCGCCGGGATCCATGATCGCGCGAGCGGACGATCCCGGTCGCAAATGGCTGGCTGCCGTCACTCTCGTGGCTTTGAGCGATCAAGGGGAGCAGTCTGGCCCACGTGTCGAACAGAAGCCTTGGATCTTGGTGGATCAGAAGCGAAACCCGCAGCGCATCTTCCATCGCCTTGAGGTAGCCGCGGCGTATCTCAAGTGCGTTCTCGCAAGCATTGGGGCGACCAAGAATTTGTGTGATCGCGGAGGCCATAGCAGTCTGGACAGGAGGGGAGGGGAAGGCGATAGTCTGCAAACGTCTAGACGATCCCGCAATGAGCATCCTCAACGTTCTCCTCACTCGTGACCACCTCGTCGTCGCAGCGGATACCCTGGCAGAGGATGCTCTCACAGGGGCGTATTCCGCGGGGGCAAAGCTGCTGCTGATCCCTCAGCACAACGTAGTGCTTGCTGCGCGCGGGTCTACGCAATTCTTCCTCCGCATCTACGAGCTTGCACTGCAGGCCAGCTTCCGCGCAGATTTCACAATAGAACAGCTATCTGCCGAGCTAGGGCTGGTGGTGGACCAACTCTGGCCGAACTTTGAGAAAGCGGTTAGCGAAGCGGGATTGCCGATCGAGCAACTCGGGACCGAGTTGGTGCTTGGTGGATGGTCGTTGAAGAACGGCCGGATGATGGCCACGGCGTATGCGAAGAGTGACAGCCGGCGCCCTTGCGTTGTCCAGCCGATCGGGGGGCAGATGGCGTCGCCGGGCGAACCGCTCCAGGCCGCGACCCCTAGCATGGCCCAGGTGGATCTGCTGGCCCATGCGCGTCTCCAGGTCAGCTACCTCAATGGGCAATTGGGCCGGAAAGTAGCAGGAGGTCGACTGCTAGTTGGGTTTCTGCAGAAGGGGCAAGCCCTGCTCAAGGATCTAGGAGAGATCTAGGTCGCGGGAGTCAAATACGCTAGGGGCTGAAATCGAAGTTCAGGTCTGGCCCTAAGGCAGAAGGCCAAAGCAGACCAAGGTCGTCCGTGGATTTGGGATGTTTATCGAGGGCAGGGTGGATGTCCGCTTCTGGCCGGAAGCGGACATTGGGCGGCGACCGGCCCGGTGATGGCATCCGCCTTCGACCCAAAGCGGGCATCGTTCTCGACACACCTGAGTTGATCCGTACTCCAAAGCCTGTTTCCGCTACCCCTTGTAGTGCTCGACGTAGAGCCCCAAAGCTGCCAACGACGCATACACGGCGGACCCAGCGTTGGTCGCGTACAAGGCAAAGGGAACCGGAGGATCGCAGGGAACTGTTGCGATGAACCACGGAGCTGAGCTCGTCAAGCTCGTCCTAGGTGATGTGAGGAATCCTAGCTCCCTACGCATACCTAGCGCCTCGCGGACGTACGCCTTGTTCCAGCCGCCAGTCTTGCACGAGACCCCAAGAAGTAACTCCGTAAATGCGGGATAGCGACGGGTCTTAATCGGACGATATACACCGACGTCAATCTCGTGACGGTCAGCCGCTTTGACCACCGTCGTGCCTTTCCAGCTATGGCTTAGTGTGGTGACCTGCACTGAAATCCTAATCTCGAGCTTCTCAGTAGACGTAGATCCACTGATGTAATCGTGATCCGGATGGTTTGCTTTGCATGGAGATCCTCCAAACGTCAGGACGCCTGCCATCTTGGGGGTACACGTGAGCTTGTAGCCCGCACTATCGATGATTCGCAGAAGCCTAAGCAGCACCCGAAGTTCGTAAGCCTTTCCTTGCGCGTAGGGAGACCCGCTCGCCTTAGCACGCGAAATGGCTGCTTTCACAGCGTTGAGGATTGCTAACTTACTGATCGTCACAGTCGCGGTCCTCGTGGCGCGTGTTCCTCGCGAGGGTCGTCCGGTGGCAGATATCGAGCGATATAGGCCTCAAGATCTGCCTGCTCGTGATCCGTCAAACGCTGGGGTGATACAGTTGGTAGATGTGACCGGATTGAGCGAACTCGGCGACCTTCTGGTGTCTCAACAGTGTAATGAACGTCCTCCAGTCCGGTGAGACCTTCGACCAGCTTCCCGATCTCACCCAAGGTTTGCGAGAGGGCGTCTTGGGTCGTCACAGGTCTAAAATCGAGAACCGCCGCAAGTGCGGCTGCAGCTTGTGCATTCGTGTCGTCCTCGTAATCAGACATCGCCTGAACAATCGCGGAGCGAAGCGATCTAACAATTTGTGGATCAAGCTCAGACGCAAGGGCTAGCGCCTTCCCTATCTCCCTAATCACCTCTTCACCACCTTGATCTTCTGCCATTCACAACTCCACAGCTGTAGACATTAACGGGCCGCGCGGGATGAACCGCCCGGATTCTCTAAATTCAATTGCCGAAGGTTGCCGTTGGCAATGTTCCTTAAGAGTAAGGCACAGTGCGGTTTGGTTCCATAAGCGGATCGCGCTGGCTGTATCCCGAAGTGTGCGATGACGCCGAAGCTGGATAGTGTCGCTGAATTGGACCATCAGGCACTTAGGTCTGAGCCCTGATACAGATTGATGATATGACTCCAAGTCGCGTACGGGCTGCGAAGAGCACCGGCTACTTTGGTCCGCTTCTGACCGAAAGCGGACATTCGTTTAACCAAGGGTGAAGGAAACTTTTAGGGCCAGGATGGACTTCAACTCTCTCGTTCGCTCGCTTCTATCCGATGCGAAGATGCGCCGTAACAAGCCTCTGCGAGACTAGTGCGCGAGCCAGGTCGCTGACATTGCTCCATGGCCTATGACGTGCCCCGCACCCGCTGGTCAAATGGAACCGCCCTCGGCACCATGGGCACGACCATCTAAGGAGTTCTTCATGCTCTACCAAGATAAGTACGTCGCCTTCATCGACATGCTCGGGTTCTCCGCACTTGTCCAAGAGTCGGCAGCCGACATGAGCAAGCTTGATGAAATAGCAGAGGCCATCGACAGACTAAAGAACACAGCGTGCTGCAACCCAGCAACAGGACTTTTGTTCACTTACTTCAGCGACTGCATCGTCATATCAAGCAGCCGCTCTCCTGCTGGCCTTGCCGACATCCTGAGCTGCATCAGAATGTTGGCCGAGAACCTGCTAGTGGTTGATATATTGATACGTGGAGGGCTCACAGTTGGAAGCATTCATCATGATTCTCAGATGATCTTCGGACCGGCGATGCTGGACGCCTATCGCATGGAATGTAAGGAAGCACGCAATCCCATGGTGCTCGTGAGCGAAGAGGTGCGATCGGATGCTCGCGCTGCGGGGTTAAGCAACCTGTTGACGTGGGATGACGAAGAGCCAGACCGCCACTATGTCCACTATCTGATCTCGTACAGCGCTTATGACTCTAATCCAAGGGCGGGCGTCGTGATTCTCGATAGCCAGGCCGCTCTCATCCGGCATTTCATCGCCAAGAGGCTGCTAGGCGCTCCGGGTAAGATCCTGGATAAAGCCGAGTGGATGGAACGATATTGGAACGAGAAGGTGGCGACAGGTGGAATTCTCGGACGTGTTGACAGGGTCGCAGACCTTGTTAGGCCCAATGCGCGACCATTTCGCAGCAGACTCGCCGTTCTAGCACCGCAACCGGGCGCCACTAGTGTGGACTAGCGAATCAGGCAAGCAGCTGCCGATTCCTTGCAAAGATTCAATTCAATTGGCCATACGGAAGCACGTGCAATCCCTGATGGCAGTCGGGACCACCATCTCCCCATTGCCAGCCGCGTCTGAACCAGCGCCCGGAACGCTTCAGCGGAAGGGGCTGGTCCCTTCCGCTGGTGCCTGCCCTGGTTGCACCGGCTATGCGCGGCCACCACGTTCCCGGACACGTCTCTGCCCCCGTCCTGTTGGGCCACCAGGTGCTCGGCGGTGCATTGAAAGGCTCGGGCCTTACTGGCCTTCAGCCCGAGCTCTGAGGGTGCAGTGAGCCACATCGGCAGGCCGCAATAGAAGCAACGGCCCGATTGGGCGTAGAAGGCAGAAGTGCGAAGGGATCTGCGGCGTTTGGCGGTCATGGATGGCTCCGGAATCGAAGGATTCCCGTGCCCCCATTGGGTGGACCTCGGGCACCCGGAGCCTATTGGCTATGCGGGCACAACACCGGCGCTTTATAGCGACTGGCTAAGGCGTTATAGCTCAGCGCTTGAGCCGCTACAAGGCCCAGATGCCGACCAGAACGGGAGGGAGTCACCGACGCCCAGTTAAGGTCAAAGCTTGGTCAGGGGGGCGAGCGACGCGCTTGAGCAGGTGGAGCGGGGCGTGGCGCGTCACCCAGGGAAGTCGCGGTGTTGTAGTCCTGCTCAACCCGCTGAACTGTTCGCACGTTCAGGCCCGAGATCTCGTCTAATTGTTCTTGCGACCAATGTCGCGACTGGCGGAACTGGGAAGTGCAGGCGACAAGCTCTGACCGATCAGGTGCGCAGTTGGGAACTCAAGGGCGAGCTGGATGTGGAGCCAGAAATCGAGGGCGTCTTAGGTGCGGATCCAGGAATCAAGGGCATCTTTGGGGGAGATCTGGAAATCGCGGGCGTCCTTGTGGGGAAATACGGGCGGACAGCTGTGGGATCTGGGGCGTTTCCGTTGTGGCAGTCATCATCCTTGTCGGGGGAGCCAGCAGGCAGGCAAGAGCCAAGCCAGAGCCGGAGCCATTGCCAAGCGGAGCCCACGAACCGGATCAGGCCAGACATGACATTTCGCATAATGTATATTATGTTAGCCCCGGCCCTGCAAGGGCATCCCGGCACGCCTCTTGCCGCGTCCCGGCTCCTACTCTGACATCGAGCCACAATGATGCGCGATCGGAAATTTACCGGTGCTTGGGCCGGCTTCTCGTTCAAGGGCGGCCGACTGGTCACGCCTGAGGGTCGTGAACTGCTCCCCGAGGACTTGGCATGGCTTTCCCTTCTTGCCGTGCAGGCCCATGAATGGCGCCGTTTGATGGAGACCGCGCAAGGTGGCCAGAAGCGTCCGTTTGGTCGGGCCGGCATCATTGATCTGGCCGACGTAATCCGTCGCCGGGCCCGCAGCTCGCTGGAGTAACCATCAGCCTCGCGACTGATGCCTGTTCTGCTACTCACGGCAGCGCAGCCATTCGCCCTTGGCGTTGCGCAGCTGCTCCTGGTCGCTCAGCAAGGCATCTCATTACACATTAACCGTGACGCGTCACGTTAATTGGTACGAATCGGCCCAGATCATCTGTTCTCCACGATCTGCAACGCAGTTCCGCAGGCCCCAGGCGTCTGGAAACTATCGCGAAGCGGTTGATCCCCGGACCACGCAGCGGCCGGTCATCACCAGCCTGCGCACTGGCATCTCCGGTGCACGCAGGCGCTCCAGCAGCAGCGACATCGCCGCCCGCCCCATCTCTTCCACCGGTTGCTCGACGACGGTGATGCCCGGTTCAACCAGCTCGGTCCAGCGCTCGTTGTCGAACCCCGCCAGCGCCAGCGCACCTGGAATCGCCAGTCCTGCGCTGCGTGCCGCTTTCAGTGCTCCCATCAGCAGCAGGCTGTTGCTGGTAACCAGCGCCTCGGGCCTCGAGGGCCCAGCCAGCCACTGTCCGGCGGTGCTGATGGCGGCCTCGGCCGTGGGTTCGACTTCCCGGTAGTCCGGTTCAAGCCCATGCCTGCGCATGGCCGCGAGATAGCCATCACGACGTTCGGCCGCAGTGGTGCTGGTGCTGCCGAACAGGCCGCCGATGCGTCGGTAGCCGCGTTCAACCAGATGCTCGACCAGGCCGGCCATGGCCGCCGGATTGTCCAGCACCACGCTGTCGATCGCCCCGCCCGGCGCGGCGCGGTCGACCAGTACCGTCGGATAGTCCAGTGCGAGCCGTTCCAGCCGCCCCACCGTGGTTCGGGTCGGCGCGAAGATCAGCCCGCTGATGCGCTCCTCGTGCATCAACTGCAGGTACAGTGCCTCGCGCTCGGGGTCCTCGTCGGTGTTGCACAGGGTGACGCGCAGGCCCTCGCGATAGGCGACCTCCTCCACCGCGCGGATCAGCGCGGTAAAGAAGGGGTTGCGGATGTCCGCCACGACCAGCCCGATGATGCCGGTATGCCGGGAGCGCAGGCGCCTGGCCTGCAGGTTCGGGCGATAGCCGGTCTGGCGGATGGCGGCCTCGACCCGGCTGCGCACCTCTCCACTGACCGGGCCGCCACCCAGCACGCGCGACACCGTGGATTTGGAGACGCCCGCCACGCGCGCCACGTCGTTGATGCTGATGCTCATTGGATTGGAAACGTTCCCGGTCAACTGTGCTGGCCGCAGCTCGACGGCCGTTCAGGACAATGCTAACGCCAAAGTACTATTGGATTTTTGTGCAGTGCACATTGAAATGCGGACTGGGAACGTTCCCAATACGCCAGCACACCCTTCCCGGAGCCCGCCTTGTCTTCCCTCCCCGCCCCTGCTCCCGTCAGCCACGAACTGATCCGTCTCGGCGCACGGGCCCGTGACAAGGCAGACGCCATCGCCCAGGCCGCACAGATGCTGCTGGCCGCCGGCTGCGTTGCGCCGGGCTACGAAACCAGCATGGGCCGCCGTGAGCAGCTGGCGAACACCTTCCTCGGCCACGGTGTGGCGATCCCGCATGGGCTCGGCGAGGACCGCCATCTGGTGCGCCGCGATGGCATTGCCGTGCTGCAGTTGCCGGACGGTGTCGAATGGAATCCGGGCCAGGTGACGCGGCTGGTGGTCGGCATCGCCGCCCAGTCCGATACCCACATCACCCTGCTGCGCCGGCTCACCCGGCTCATCCAGGATGACGCCACGCTGCAGCGTCTGTTCACGACCGCCGAAGCGAGCGAGATCGTGACGGCGCTGGCCGGCGACGTCACCACCTTGGCCAACGATGTTCCAGCGCAGGATCTGGCCGAGCATTTCGGCTGGACCATCGCCTACCCCAATGGCCTGCATGCACGGCCTGCCACGCGCTGGGCCGAGACGGCCCGCAGTTTCAGCGCCCGTGCCCAGGTGCGCGCAGGCGACCAGGCGGCCGATGCCAAGAGCCTGGTCGCGCTGCTGCAGCTGGGTCTGCGTCATGGCGACCCGGTGAGTGTGTCTGCCGAAGGCGCGGATGCGCCCGCACTGCTGGCCGCACTGCGCAGGGTCATGGAGGGGTTGGTGGCTCAGGAAAAGGCCGATGCCGAACGCGCGGCACAGCGCAAGGCGGCGCCGGTCGCGGGCTGGAATCCACCGGAGGCACAGGCAGCGATCGTCGGCATTGGTGCCAGCCCCGGGTTGGCGATCGGCCGGATCCATGTGCTCGCCAGCAGGCAGACCAACGTCGCCGACCACCCCGCCCCGCTCGGGGAAGGCGGTGCACGCCTGCAGGACGCGCTCGGCCGCACCCGCCAGCAGCTGGCGGCGCTGCAGGACGACACCCAGCGCCGGCTCGGCGCATCCGACGCGGCGATCTTCGGGGCCCAGGCCGCGCTGCTCGACGACACAGACCTGATCACCCGTACCTGTCAGCTGATGGTGGAAGGCCATGGCGTCGCGTGGTCATGGCACCAGGCCATCGAACAGATTGCCTCCGGGCTGGCGGCGCTGGGCAATCCGGTGCTCGCCGGGCGCGCAGCCGACCTGCGTGACGTGGGTCGGCGTGTGCTGACACAGCTTGATCCGTCTGCGGCCGGCGGTGGTCTCGCCGACCTGCCCGCCTACCCCTGCATCCTGCTCGCTGCCGACCTGTCACCGTCAGACACCGCCAACCTCGACACCCGTCGCGTGCTCGGTCTGGCCACCGCACAGGGCGGGCCAACCTCACATACCGCGATCCTCTCGCGCACGCTCGGGTTGCCGGCGCTGGTTGCCGGTGGCGCGGATCTGCTGACGATTGAAGCGGGTGTGGAGGCCATCGTCGACGGCAGCAGCGGGCGGCTCTATCTGTCTCCGTCCGATGCCGATCTCGCTTCGGCCCGCGCCTGGATCGCCGAGCAGCAGCACATCCGCGAACGCGAGGCCGCGCAACGCGCGCAGCCGGCGCAGACGACCGACGGCCACCGCATCGACATCGGTGCCAACGTCAACCTGCCCGAACAGGTGCCGTTGGCACTGGAACAGGGCGCCGAAGGCGTTGGCCTGATGCGGACCGAGTTCCTGTTCCTCGAGCGCGGCAGCACGCCCAGCGAGGATGAGCAGTACGCCACGTATCGAGCGATGGCCAGCGCCCTGGATGGCCGCCCGCTGATCGTGCGCGCGCTCGACATCGGCGGCGACAAGCAGGTTGCGCACCTGGAGCTGCCGCATGAGGACAACCCGTTCCTCGGCGTGCGCGGCGCGCGCCTGCTGCTGCGCTGTCCCGATCTTCTGGAGCCGCAGCTGCGGGCGCTGTATCGCGCGGCGAGGGACGGTGCGCGCCTGTCGATCATGTTCCCGATGATCACGTCCGTACCGGAACTGATCGCGCTGCGTGCCATCTGCGAACGGTTGCGCATCGGGCTGGAGGCGCCCGAAGTGCCGATCGGCATCATGATCGAAGTGCCCGCAGCCGCAGCCCAGAGCGATGTGCTGGCGCGCCATGCCGATTTCTTCTCGATCGGCACCAATGACCTGACCCAGTACGTGCTGGCGATCGATCGCCAGAATCCGGAACTCGCCGTCGAGGCCGACAGCCTGCATCCCGCCGTGCTGCGCGCGATCCGCGCCACGGTCGACGGCGCACGCACGCATGGGCGCTGGGTCGGCGTCTGCGGTGGCCTGGCTGGCGACCCGTTCGGCGCCATGCTGCTGGCCGGTCTCGGCGTGGACGAGCTGTCGATGACCCCGAACGATATTCCGGCGGTGAAGGCCCGCCTGCGCAGTACCCGGTTGGCCGATCTGCAGGCGCTGGCCGGCAAGGCACTGGACTGCGAAACCACCGAACAGGTGCGTGCCCTTGAGGGAGCGCGCGCATGAACCCCCGCGCCGTCACCGTCACCCTGAACCCGGCGATCGACCAGACCGTGCGCCTGGCGGGCCTGCAGCCGGGGCATGTGCATCGTGCCTTCAGCAGCCGCGACGACGCGGGGGGCAAGGGCATCAATGTTGCCGCCTGCCTGGCCGACTGGGGCGTGCCAACAGCCGCACTGGGTGTGATCGGCGAGGACAACCCGGGCGTGTTCAGTGCGCTGTTCTCGGCGCGCGGCATCACCGACGGCTGCCTGCGCGTGCCGGGCCGGACCCGCACCAACATCAAGCTTGTGGATGAGACCCACGGCGAGACCACTGATATCAACCTGCCCGGCCTGCCCTTGAACGGCGCCGATCTGGATGTAGTGTGCCGACGACTCGCCACCCTGCTCCAGCCGCAGCTGCCGGTGGTGTTGTCCGGCAGCCTGCCCTCCGGCCTGCCGGCCGATGCATGGGCGCGGTTGCAGGCGCAGGCGTGCAGCGCGGGCGCGCGGGTGCTGCTGGACACCAGCGGCGATGCGCTCGGAGCCGCCCTGAGCAGCGCGCACGCGTCAGTGCCCTATGCGGTCAAGCCCAACCGCCACGAACTGGAGTCCTGGGCCGGCACGCCGCTGCCGGATCGGAGCGCCCTGCGCGCTGCCGGCCAGCGCCTGCTTGAACGCGGGGTTGCGCTGGTGGTGATTTCGATGGGCGTCGACGGCGCGCTGTTCATGGATCGCGACGGCGCACTGATCGCGCGTCCCCCGCGTCTGTCGCAGGGCAGCACGGTCGGTGCGGGCGACGCCATGGTGGCCGGTATCGCCGCCGCACTGCTTGAGCCGGCCTTCGAGCTGGCCAGCTGCGCGCGCCTGGCAACGGCCTTTTCGATGAGTCGCCTGCACAGCGGCGACGCGCGACGGCTGGATCCGGCGCAGGTCCGCGGGTGGACGGACGATGTACTGATCGAACGATTGGATTGAAACCCTGCAGGCGGCGCTGCAGGCCCCACGGCCCGCCCCAGCGCCTCCCGCAGAACAGAACCCGAAGAATTCCAGGAGTTCCCATGCACCCTTTCCCCGTCATCATCGCCGCTGGCGCGCGCAGCATCGAGGCCGTTCTCGCTGCCGAAGCGCTGCGCCGCGCCGCCCGCCAGCGTGGCCTCGAACTGGTGATCGAGATCCGCAGCGAACAGGGCGTGACCGGCGCACTTGATGCCGCACACGCCACCGCGACGACGCTCCTGCTGGTGGGCGACGGCGAGGCCGATCTGACCCGCTTCGACACTGCGACGGTGGTGCGCGCCGGCCTCGGCGAAGTGCTGGACGATCCACTCGCTGCATTGGCATCACTGGAAACTGCTGTGCCCAAGGCCGATGCGGCGGACTCTCGCAAGCGCATCGTCGCTGTCACCTCCTGCCCGACCGGCATCGCCCACACGTTCATGGCGGCCGAAGGCCTGCAGCAGGCCGGCAAGGCGCTTGACCACGCAATCCGGGTCGAAACGCAGGGCTCGGTCGGTGCGCAGGATGCGTTGAGCGACGAGGAAATCGCTGCCGCCGACCTGGTGCTGATCGCCGCAGACCGTGAAGTGGATCTGTCACGCTTCGCCGGCAAGCGCCTGTTCAAGAGTGGCACCAAGCCCGCGATCAACGATGGCCAGAACCTGCTCCGCAAGGCGCTGACCGAGGCCAATGTCCACGCCGGCGCGTCTGCGCCGGGCCGCGCACCCGAGAAGAGCAAGGGCACCGGCCCCTACAAGCACCTGATGACCGGCGTATCGTTCATGCTGCCGTTCGTGACCGCAGGTGGCCTGCTGATCGCGTTGGCATTCGCCCTCGGCGGCATCTATGCCTTCGACGATGCACACAAGGGCACGCTGGCCTGGTCCCTGTTCCAGATCGGCGCCAAGGCCGGCTTCACTTTGATGGTGCCGGCACTTGCCGGCTACATCGCCTATTCCATCGCCGACCGCCCCGGCATCGCGCCCGGCATGATCGGCGGGCTGGTCGCGGTCAACATGGACGCGGGCTTCATCGGCGGCATCCTGGCCGGCTTCATTGCCGGCTATGGCGTGCACTGGATCAACCGAGCGCTGCGCCTGCCGCGCAGCCTGGAGGGCCTCAAGCCGGTATTGATCCTGCCGGTGCTGGGCACCCTGCTGGTGGGCCTGTTGATGATGTACGTGATCGGCACACCGGTCGCAGGGCTGCTGGCCTGGCTGACCGAATGGCTGCGGGGCATGCAGGGCAGCAGCGCGATCCTGCTCGGTCTGCTGCTGGGCGGAATGATGGCGGTGGACATGGGCGGCCCGGTCAACAAGGCTTCCTATGCATTCTCCACTGCATTGATCTCCAGCCAGGTCTACACGCCGATGGCAGCGACGATGATCGGCGGCATGACGCCGCCATTGGGCATCGCATTGGCGACGTGGTTGTTCAGCAACCGCTTCACGGCCGAGGAACGCGGCACTGCCGGAGCCGCCGGCGTGCTCGGTCTCAGTTTCGTCACTGAAGGTGCGATCCCCTACGCCGCGCGCGATCCGCTGCGCACCATTCCGGCGCTGATCCTTGGCTCGGCCGTGGCCGGCGCGATCTCGATGGCCGCGGGCGTCGAACTGAAGGTCCCCCATGGCGGCGTGTTCGTGCTGCCGATCCCGAACGCGGTCACCCATCTGGGCGTCTACCTGCTGGCGCTGCTGGCCGGCGTCACCGTGACGGCGCTCGCGCTCCGTCTCCTCAAGAAGCCGGTCACCGCCGCGGCCTGACCGTTCTCCCTGCCTCGATCACTCGGCTGTCCCGGCTTTCCGGGGCCGCGTCGTTGCCCATCTACAGGACTTCCGCCCATGCCCCGCTCCTCCCGCCGCCTGCTGCTGGCCGCACTCCTGCTGACGCTGCCCTCGCTGGCCGCGGCCGCCGACCGGGGCGAGGTCGTTTCACCCAAGCTTTCCTACACCGGCGAAGCCGCGGCCACGCTCGACGGCGGCAAGAACAGCGGCACCGCCTACGCCGGCCAGTTGATGTTCGGCGCTGACGTGAACTTGGAGGCCGCGTTCGGGTGGCAGGGGGCAACGATCAAGGCCTACGGCATCAACCGCCATGGCACCAACCTGGCTGCCAGCAGCACCGGCAACAGCACCTCGGTGCAGGAAATCTACGGCGGCCAGGGGACGCGTCTGGCCAATCTGACCCTCGAACAGAAACTGCTCGACGACCGCCTGGTGCTCGAAGCCGGACGCAGCGTCGCCAACATCCACTTCCTCGGCTCCGAACTGTGCCAGTACTTCCAGGGCAATTCGGCCTGCGGCAACCCGACCTACGTGTTCCGCACCAGCAACTTCACCTGGTGGCCGGTGTCGAGCTGGATGGCCGATGCCACCACCTGGTTGACGCCGGATGTCTATCTGCGCGTCGGCGCCTACCAGGTCGATCCGAGTCAGGCCGAAGACGGCCAGCATGGCCTGAAATGGAGCACGCACCAGGCCACCGGCTGGATCGTGCCGTACACGATCGGCTGGCGCAGCCCGGCTTCGGCGCGATTGCGGGCCCGGTATGAACTGGGTGGCTGGCAGGACAACTCGACCTATCGTGATCCGTTGCGCGACATCAACGGAATGCCCGCCGTGCTCAGTGGCCAGGACTACGCGAACCGCCACGGTCGCTCCGGTGCATTTGCCCGTTTCGAGCAGCAGCTGACCGGTGATGGCAGCGGTCGCGGCCTGACGGTCTTCGGCGCCGCGCTCAAGGGCACCTCCGGCCAGTTGATCGAGGATCACTTTCTGCAGGCCGGCCTGGTGCAGAAAGGCACCTTCGCTAGCCGTCCACAGGACAGCATCGCCTTCGTCGTGACCCAGCAGAAGTACAGCGGCATTGCCCTGGAGAACCTGCGCCTGGCGCGTGCCGCAGCCGGTGGCAGCGGCACCCCGCATGGGAGCCAGGTGATGATGGAGCTGAGCTACGGCATCCAGCTCACCCCACAGCTGCGGATTGCGCCGAACCTGCACTACATCGTCCATCCCGACCAGTTCAACGAACCTGCGCGCCAGCGTGACCTGCCGGATGCGCTGATTGCAGGCCTGCGCATCGATTGGAGCCTGTGATGGCCCGTTCCGTCGCAGTTCCCGCCCTGCGCTGAACCGCGCCGCAGTTCAGGGGGCGTCCTGCTCCCAGACCAGCTCGAACGTCTGCGCCAGCTGCTGACCGGGCTGCAGCCGGCGCGGCGCAAGCGTGAAGCCATCAGGTGGCCCGCTCTGCGGTTCGACGCAGGTGGCGTGGGGGGCACCGTCGTAGACAACCCAGTGGTCGCCGTCCGATCGCAGCCGCAGGCGCTGCCCGCCGCGCACCAGCGCGATGTCACGATCACGGTCGGTGATGAAACAGTCATCCCATGGACCTGGCGTGGGCGGCACGCACGGCAGAACGGCAATACCCTCCTCGTCACGCGGGTACATCGCGCCAGGCTTGAACAGCAGCCGGTCCGGCTTGCGGAACCACGGGTGCCAGCCCAGTACTGCCGGCATGGCCTGCTGCGCAGCCTGCACCGAGAGGTGCAGCTGCAGGCAGTGTGCCTGCAGGCGTATGACCTGTCGGGCAACGCCACCGAAGGGCCAGTACCTGTCACGTGGCAGATCAAGCGTCAGCGTGGCGCTCGTCGCGTCGAGGCTGTCGATCTGCCAGGGCCTGGAGAAGCCGACCCCGTGAATGGCGTGCCCGCCGAAGTTGACCGGCAATTCATGGGGTGCACCGTCGAAGCTGAAGTGTCCACGACGAATGCGCCCAGCCCACGGCACCATCGGATAGCAGCCCCAGGCGATCGCCGCCGCTCCGCCCTCATCTGCGTCCACCAGCCAGTCCACGCCCCGGTAACGCATCTGTGCCAGGCGCCCCCCTGCCCCGGCCGCCAGCGCCACTTCGAGATCGCCTGCCTGCAGCCAGTGCAGCTCACCGGCCGGCAGCGGGGCGAGTGCGTCGTCCACCGGCAGCCTGCGCTCATGCACCATAGGGGTCGATGGTCCGGATGCGGCCATCGGCCTCCATGTGCAGCGGCGTGCACTTGGCCGAGCGCAGATGCGTGACGCCGCCGGACATCAGCGCATCGTGGTAGAACAGATACCACTGTCCCTTGAAGCTGCAGATGGAGTGGTGCGTGGTCCAGCCCACCACGGGCGTCAGCAGTACGCCGGCATAGGTGAACGGGCCATAGGGGCTGTCGCCGATCGCGTAGCACAGCAGGTGCGTGTTGCCCGTGGAATAGGACAGGTAGTACCGGCCCTGATACTTGTGCACCCACGGCCCTTCAAAGAAGCGGCGCGCATGATCGTCCGCGCGCAGCGGCTGGCCGTGCTCGTCCAGGATCTGCACCTCGCGCGTGGGTTCGGCCAGTTCGGTCATGCCGGCATCGAGCCGGCCCACCCTCGGCCCGAGCGCCGGCGCACTGCCTGTCGGCTCCTCGTGCGCGGCATCGTACCGATTGTCCCGGTAGTGCTGCAGCTGTCCGCCCCAGATCCCACCGAAGTACAGATAGTGGCTGCCGTCCTCGTCCTCGAATACGGCCGGGTCGATCGAGTACGCGCCCTGCATCGGTTCGGGCCGGGGAATGAATGGTCCCTCCGGCCGTTCGCCGACCGCCACACCGATGCGGAACAGGCCCTGCGCATCCTTGGCCGGGAAATAGAAGTAGTAGCGCCCGTCGCGGCAGGCGGCGTCGGGCGCCCACATCTGCTTGTGCGCCCACGGCACGTCGTCAAGGTGCAGCGCCTGGCCGCAATCGATGGCGTCGCCGTCGGGCGCATCCATCCGCAGTACGTGGTAGTCCTGCATGCCGAAGTGCCCACCCTCGTCGTCGAACGGCTGGCCGCCGTCGATGTCGTGCGAGGGATAGATGTAGAGCCGTCCCTCGAAGACATGGGCCGACGGATCGGCGGTGTAGATATGGGTCACCAGCGGCTGCGAGATGGCGTGCCGGGTGAGCTGCGCGAGGCGGGCGTCGTCGGCTCGGCCGTCGTCGCCTGGAGAGAGGTCGATCATGGTCGTCATCGTTGGGTTACGCGGACGCGTCGGCCGTGCGGCGACGCAGTTGGAGGTCCTGTTCGATGCGGGCTTCCGCGCGCTTGTCGATTTCGTACGCGAACAGCAGCGCCACGGCGAGCAGGAAAGGAAGGGAGCAGTAGACGCTCACGGTCAGGCGGATGCCCTCGACCACGCCCTCGGGCTGTGTCGCCACGCCCGCCTGGTAGCCGTAGTGGGCAAGAATGCCGGCGACCAGGGCGCCTCCCACGCTGAGGCCGATCTTCAGGCCGCACAGCATCGCCGAGAAGATGATCGCGGTGGCCCGGCGATGGTTCTTCCATTCCGAGTAGTCGGCAACGTCGGCGATCATCGCCCACAGCAGCGGGATGGTGATGCCGTAGCAGAATCCATGCAGCATGAAGGCAGCAAAGGCCACGCCGACCGCCGTCGGCGGAAACAGGTAGAAGGCCAGCAGGAACAGGGTGGAGATGAACAGTGCGCCGCCGAAGACGTCACGCTTGCCGAAGCGGTCTGCCAGCCGTCGCGACACGCCGATGCCCAGGATCATGCAGATGATTCCGCAGGCATTGAAGAGGCTGAAGGCCGAGGTTGCCGCGTCCCTGGGCCAGCTGAAGCCGGCGAATCCGGCACTACCCAGACCCGCGTTCAGCGCGCTGATCAGGCCGTTGAATCCTGAGTTTTCCAGGAAGCCGGTCAGCGCAGCGTCGCTCATGTAGTACTGGAAGTAGTAGATGTACGTGCCACCCTTCAGCGCCAGGTTGATGAACACCAGGACGGTCAGGGCCAGCATCACCTGCCACGGCCGGTTGTGCAGCAGGTCAGACAGATCCTGCAGCACGCCTCCGGTCTGCTCGCGGGTGGGGACGATGCGCTCGCGCGTGGTTGCGAAGGTGATCAGGAAGAACACCGTCCCGACGATGGCGAACACGGTCATCACCTGTTCGAAGCCACGCACGCGGTCACCGTCACCCAGGATCAGCACCAGCGGCATCAGCAGGACCTGGATGATGAACTGCGCGATCATCACGGCCACGAAACGGTAGGCCGACAGGCTGTTGCGCTGTGCCATGCTGCCGGTCAGCACACCACTCAGTGCGGAGTACGGCAGATTGTTCGCTGCATAGACGAAGACCAGCAGAGCGTAGGTGCCCAGCGCATAGATGACCTTGCCGCGCTCGCCCAGTTCTGGCGTGCTGAACGCCAGCAGCGACAGCACGCCGAACGGGATCGCCGTCCACAGGATCCACGGACGGAACCGCCCCCACCGCGTCGAGGTGCGGTCTGCGGCGATGCCGATCAGCGGGGTGAAAACGAACGCGCCGAGCATGCCGACCACGAAGATGATCGTAGCCGCCGTTGCCGGCGGCAGCCGGTAGACATCGGTGTAGAAGAACGCCAGATAGGTGATCAGGGTCTGGAAGATCAGGTTCGCCGCGAGATCGCCCAGGCTGTAGCCCAGCTTCTCGCGCACCGTGAGGGTGTGTTCAGTGCTTGCCATGCAAGGCCTCCACCGAGAACCCGGCCCGCGCGCGGATATCGGCACTCGAGGCGCCGACCCGCACCTCGTAGGCCCCGGGTGGCACCGCATAGGCACCGCCCGCTTCGTCATAACGGCGCAGGTCCCGCGGTGCCTCAAGCGAGAACGTCACGGTGCGCCGTTCGCCGGCGGCGAGATGGACACGCTGGAAGCCACGCAGTTCCTGCACGGCCTCGTCGCTGCCGGCCTGCTGGCGTCGCACATAGAGCTGCACGACCTCGTCACCGCTGCGTGTGCCGGTGTTGGTCACGTCCACGTGCACACCCAGCCGGCCATCGGCATTGATCCTGTCCGCATCAATGCGCAGTGCTGCGTAATCGAAACGGGTGTACGAGAGCCCGTGGCCAAACGGATACAGGGGGGTGCCGCGGAAGTACCGGTAGGTACGGCCCTCCATGCTGTAGTCGTCGAACGCCGGCAGCGCTTCACCGGCCTTGTAGAAGGTCACCGGCAGGCGACCCGCGGGGTTGACGTCGCCGAACAGCGCCTGGCCCAAGGCAGTGCCGCCGCGCTGCCCCGGGTACCAGCTCATCAGGATCGCCGGCAGATGGTCCTGGGCCCAGTCAACGGCCATTGCCGATCCGCCGGTCAGCACCATCACCACCGGCTTGCCAGTGGCATGCAGTGCCTCCAGCAGGGTGCGCTGGGGTGCCGGCAGCCGCAGATCGGTCCGGTCCCCACCCGCGAAGCCCGGATAGTTGACGGTCATCTCCTCGCCCTCGACGTCGCCGGTCAGGCCGCCGACAAACACCACGACATCGGCGTCGCGGGCCGCATCAAGGGCTTCGTCGAAGGGTGCCTTGGCGCCCGGCATGCGCCAGCCCAGCCGCACGCCCGCATCGCGCTCGTCGTCGTAGTACTCCAGCTTCAGCTCGTAGGTGCGGCCCGCCTGCAGATCGACGTCGATACCTTCGGCGTGCAGACGATCCGAGTTCACCCAGTGGTCCAGCACGCGCTTGCCGTCCAGATACAGGCGGAAGCCGTCGTCGCCGGCCACCTCCAGCCGATAGCGTCCGGATACCGGCGGCAGCAGCTGTCCGGTCCAGCGGATGCTGAAACCATCGCTCGGAATGCCCTGCCCCGGCGCCGCCTCGCCACGGGCAAGCAGATTGTCGGTTGGCGAGCCGCGGTCCCAGCGGAAGCCGATCTGCGCGTCGGTGCGGACCAGTGCCGGCGTGCCCGACAGGTCGGCCGTGCGGAAGTACTCGCCACGCAGGCCACGCTCGGTCGACGCCGCCGACGGCCGCAGGAAGGTCGGCTCGATCAGCGGCGTCGCGCTGGGATCATCACGCCCCTCGACCAGGTCCACGCCACGGGCGTAGCGCACGTCGATACCCTTCGCCGCATCGCGGATACCCTGCAGTATCGTGACCGGCGCGGCCGGTGTGCCGAAGTAGTTGCCGAGCAGCGCCATGGTGTCGTCAGCCGTGGGACCGACCACGGCAATGCGCTTGAGGTCACGCGACAAGGGCAGTACCCCCTCGTTCTTCAGCAGGACCAGCGATTCCTGGGCGGCCTTCAGCGCCAGGGTGTCGTGCGCGGGCGCCTGGTTGACCGAGGCGGGAATCCGCGCCCAACGCACCCGCTCCGGTGGATCGAACATGCCCAGGCGCATCCGTGCGGCGAACAGGCGTGTCACCGCGTCGTCGATCTCCGCTTCGGTGATCAGGCCCTGGCGCACGGCTGCGGGCAGCGTAGCGTACTCCTGTCCGCACTCCAGCTCGGTGCCATTCCTGACCGCCAGCGCTGCGGCGGCTTCTCGGGTGGCAACGATCCGGTGATGTTTCCAGATATCGACGATCGCCCAGCAGTCCGAGACGACGTAGCCCTTGAAGCCCCAGTCACGCCGCAGCACGTCGCCCAGCAGGAACCGGCTCGCACTGGCTGACTCGCCGTACACCCGGTTGTATGCGCCCATCACCGCATCGACATCGCCCTCCTTCACCAGCGCCTCGAACGCCGGCAGGTAGGTGTCGTACAGGTCGCGCCGGCTGGGCCGCGCGTCGAAGTGGTGACGGTCGGCCTCCGGCCCGCTGTGCACGGCCAGATGCTTGGCCGTGGCATCGAGCTTGCGGTACACCGGGTCATCGCCCTGCAGGCCACGTACGAAGGCGACGCCCATGCGGGCAGTCAGGTAAGGATCCTCGCCGTAGGTTTCCTGGCCACGGCCCCAGCGCGGGTCACGGAAGATGTTGACGTTCGGGGACCAGAACGTGAGCCCCTGGTAACGCCCGTGTGAGCCCTCGCGGAGAAACTGGTGATGCTTGGCACGGGCCTCGTCGCTGATGGTCGTCGCCACCTCGCCCATCAGCGGCACGTCGAACGTTGCCGCCAGGCCGATGGCCTGTGGAAAGACAGTGGCCTGCCCTGCCCGCGCCACGCCATGCAGCCCCTCGTTCCACCAGTCGTAGGCCGGCACGCCGAGGCGCTCGATCGCCGGCGCGGCATTCTGCATCTGCGCGGCTTTCTCCTCCAGCGTCATCTGTGCGACCAGCGATGCGGCCCGCTGCTCGAAGCTGGCCGACGCATCCAGCCATGGCCGCGGTGCAGCGGCTGACGCGGCGGTCGCCACGCACAGCAGCGCAGCATAGAGCGCCCGCCGGCCATTCCGCGTGCCGCGGTGGACAGCGCCGTTGGACGAAGTCGATATCATCACTTGCTCCTCCCGGCGCGCTCATCGCGCGCGAATGGTCCCAGCAGTGCGCCTACGAAGCCGCCTGCGCGATCAGTACTCAGAACCGTGCCATCCACACCGCGTGCCAGCGTTTGCCAGCCCTGCCCGTCACCGGTATCGAACGAGAACGCGTAGTCGGCCTCATCCCCGGCGATCTTCAGGCGCAGGACCGCGGATGCGGGTACCTCGCGGCTGGCCAGCGTTCGCGTGCTGCCGCTGCCGTCGCGACCCTCGAGGAAGACCGACAGACGATCACCGCGCACGCTGCGGACGCCAAGGAAGTACCAGTAGGCCTCGCTCTGGAATGCAGCCAGGCCCGCCGCGACACCGATGGCCGGACGGGACATCTCGGTACTCGCCTCGAAGCGCAGATGCTGCTGGCGGCGACCGAGGAACGCCGGATTGCGCAGCGTGTCCAGATTCTCCGCAAGCGGGTGCACGGCCAGCATGCCCGGCCGGTCACCCAGGTCGGCCCAGGCCTGTTTGGGCACCCGAACGCGCAGCCAGTGGGCGGCAAGCGTCGGCCCATCAAAGGTGTCGCGGTCGACGAAGTTGCCGGTCAGCGGCGCCTGGGACGCCTGCCCCTGCATCCAGGACGGTGCCTTGACCATATAGGGAATGGCCTGGTCGGTCGGCAGGATCTGCGGCCAGCCATCCTGCCAGCGAACCGGCAGCAGATAGGTTTCGCGCCCGGTGTTGTAGTGCCGCTTCTGGTAATTGCGGCTGGCAAGGAACACTGCCCACCACGAGCCGTCCGGGCCCTCGATCAGATCGGCGTGCCCTGCATTGGTGATCGGCAGCGGCCGGTCGTCCGGCAGCTCCCGCTGGGTCAGGATGGGATTGCCCGGATAGGGGATGTACGGCCCCCATACATCACGGCTGCGCAGCACCACCTGCGAATGCTGCGGCCCTGTGCCGCCTTCGGCGTCGGACAGGTAGTACCAGCCCTCACGCTTGTAGATGTGCGGCCCTTCGATCCAGATGGGGTTCTTCGACGGCTCCACGCCACCATCGACCAGCACCCTGCGCGGGCCGACCGGCTTGAAGGCCGACAGATCGATCTGCTGCATCCAGATGGCGCGGTGGCCGTCGTAGCGGGCCGGACCAGGCGGCACATCATTGTTGATCAGGTAGACCTTGCCATCGTCGTCGAAGAATAGTGACGGATCGATGCCATCGATGCTGGGCAACCAGTGCGGATCGGACCACGGTCCCGCCGGATCCCGCGCGGTGGCAATGAAATTGCCACCACTGTCGGTCGCGGTGGTGACGACGTAGAAGGTTCCCTCGTGGAACTCGATGGTGGGCGCGAAGATGCCGCGGGAGACGCTCAGACCGTCGAAATCCAGCTGTGTCGGACGGTCGATCACGTTGCCGATCTGCTTCCAGTGGACAAGGTCGACGCTCTCGAACACCGGAATGCCCGGGTAGTAGGTGAAGCTGGAGTTGACCAGATAGAACTTCCCGTTCGCGCCCACGATGCTCGGATCGGCGTGGAAGCCGGCCAGGATCGGGTTGCGGTAGTGGCCCGCCGGCAGCGGCGCTTCAAACGCGGTGTCATGACCGCGGTACTCGAACCAGTCGAAGTACACCGGCGGCGCGGCCTCCGGCGAGGCGGCATGGGCGGTCGCCGCCGACAGCGCGAACATCGCTGCCAGCATCCGGCGCGCCAGTGACACCCGGGCGCGCCGGGCAGAAGGGTGCTGCAGGGACAACATCTTCATCGTCGGGCCTCGGCGTCGGCAATGGGAAGTTCGAACGGACCGGCCGGCGCCCCGCTGCTGTCACGCAGCGTGCACACCGGGCCATCGGCCCAGCAGTAGCGGACATGCGTCGGGCGCAGGGAAGGCAGGCTGCGCAACACCACCCGGCGTCCATCCAGTTCGGCGTCGCTGTACTCACAGCGCGGGGCAGCGGCATCGCAGAGTTCAAAGCCGATGGGGTGCTTCGAACCGATTGCTGCCAGGGCGCCGTCGACATCCTCGAATTCGACGGCCACGCCTGTCGGCACGCGCAGGGCCCTGGCCGCATCCGGCCCTGACGGGGCCACTGCGTGCTCGCCGTAGATGACGTGACGCGCGACCCGGGCCAGACGGCGACCCAGTTCCTGCTTGTTCGGTGGGTGGATGTCGTAGGCATCGCCGATGTCGATGGCCACGGCGAGGCCACTGCGGGGATCTTCGGCCGCGACCCGGCGCTGTGCGTCGCGCACCTGCGCCCATCCGCTGTCCGCAGGGGCGACGGGCGGTTGGCCATAGCCAGCCAGTTGCACCAGCAGCAACGGCGTGCCTGCACCGAACTGGCGTCGCCAATCATCCCGCAGCGAGCGCAGCAGTGCCGCATATCCGGCGCCGTCGCCGGTGTTCGACTCCCCCTGGTACCACAGCATGCCGCGCAGTCCGACCTCGCCCAGTGGCGCGATCATGCCGTTGTACAACGTCGACAGACCCGTCGCCGCCTGCCAGGGAGCGAACGGGGGCGCTTGTCCGCCAGGTGCCATCCGGTACTGCCAGGACGCATCCAGCACCACCCGCTGACCGTCCTCCAGGATCACCGCATGTGCGGTGGCGGGGCCGGCCAGGCCACCTTCACCGTAGGTGTCCAGCACGTTGACCACGACACTGTTGGACCCGGCCTTCAACAGCCCCTTCGGCAGCGGATAGCGCCGCTCACCGGCGCCATACTGGCTGCCCACGGCGACACCGTTCACCCAGGTCATGTCCGTCTCGTCAACGGATGCCAGTTCGAGCGTCGCGCCCTGCGCCGCCTGTTCCGCACTCAGCGTGACCTGCGTGCGATACCACACCATGCCGTTGTAATCGGCAAGCGCCGGGACGTTCCACCGCTCCCATGCGCCCAGCGCTGCAGGCGCCGGTTGCCATCCGCTGTCGCTGGCCTCGGCGCGCCACGGCGATGCGCCGGGCACAGCCTCATCGCGCGTCACCCACCACTGCTGCCAGTACCGCCCCCAGCGTGCGCGTGCCGCCAGGGGGGCACCGGCATACAGCGCGAGGATATCCAGGGGCTCTGCCATGCCCCGCTGCGCGCGCAGCGCCTCGACGCTGGTCCATGCCTCGATCCGCGAGCCGCCCCAGGCGGCCTGGATCAATCCCATCGGCACGGCGACCGTGCGCTGCAGCTCGCGTGCGAAGTAGAGGCAGGTCGCGGAGAAGTCACGCACCGTGGAGGGCGATGCTGGCGCCCAGGCAACCGCGCTCTGGAATGTCGTCTGCGCCTGCACCGCCGCGGCCTGCGGCACGGTGAACAGGCGGATCGTCGGCAGCGTGGCGGAGGCGATCTCGCTGCCTGCATTGAGCGCGCGCCACACGGGCAGCTCCATGTTCGACTGTCCGGAGCACAGCCAGACATCGCCGACCAGGATGTCGCGGGCGGTCTGGATGTCCTTGCCGGACGTTGCCTGCAGCATGTGGGGGCCGCCTGCCGGAGTCGGCTGCAGCGTGGCGTGCCATCGGCCCGTGGCATCCGCCTGCGTGGTCACTGCCTGCCCGGCGAAGGTCACGGAAACCTCCTGTCCCGCAGGCGCCTGGCCCCAGACCGCGATCGGCTGATCACGCTGCAGGACGGCATGATCCTGGAACAGCGGATGCAGCAACGCCGCCGGCTCCCATGCCGCGACGGACCCGGCCATTGCAGCCAGGGCCAGCAGCAAGGCCGCCCGCCCGGCCCGTCCGATCATGCTCATCGTCCATCCCCCGGTGCGAAAGGAAACTGCAATGCCTGGTAATACGACAGCGGGTGCGGCGGTGGCGGTTCGCCGGGCGGCAACGGCCGGCCGCTGAGCGACTGGAAGTACGCCACGCTGGCATCGCGCCACCATTGCGCCTCCTCCTGCTGGATCTGCAGGAACGCGGCCACGTGCTGATAGCGTTGTGGATCGATCCGGCCCTGCAGGGTTGCCCAGGCAGCCTGCAAGGACTGCACCTGGCGCACGCCACGCGAGTAGCGTCCCACCAGTTCGTCCCACAGCACCTGCCCCGAACGCATGCGGTGATCCCACGGCACATGATGGAACCACAGCAACAGCGACTCCGGCACCCGCGCCAGGTCGCCGTACTCCGCGGCGACCGCCGGGGCGTACTGGGATACCGCGTTGCTCCCGGCCGAGGTGCGGTCGAAGCCCACGCCGTGCCGGTCCGCGCGGTGGTAGTACACGGACGTCCAGTCGGCGCGCGGCCCCCCATCCACCCAGGGACCGGGGCCGTAGTGATGCCCACGGGCCATGAGGTGATGCAGGCCCAGCGGGGTCATGTAGTCCACCGCCGCTTCGCGCGAGGCCATCATCATCCGCACGATCGGGCCGGTCACCTGCGGGTCCGGCGAGAACGTCAGCGCGGCCCAGTCTTCAGCAATGGCGCGGGCAGACTGCTGCGGATTCCAGGCCAGCCGCCCGAAGGCATACCAGTTGGCCTGATCGAAGTGCGAGCCGCTCCAGGTCCGGTCCACGCCGATGTTGGCGACGCCGGCGATGCCGGTCAGCGCATGGCCGTGCAGCGAACCGTCGACCACACGCGCGACCGTGGAGCCCGGCCCGCGTACCCGGGTGTCGGCCCGCAGCACTTCCTCGTACAGCGTGCCCAGGTACACCAGGTGCGTCGCAAATCCCAGATACTCCTTGGTGATCTGGAACTCCATCATCAACGGCGTGCGTGGCATCGCGCCGAACAGCGGATGGAACGGCTCGCGGGGCTGGAAATCGATCGGCCCGTTCTTCACCTGCACGATCACGTTGCGGCGGAAGGCACCGTCCAGGCCGATGAACTCACCGTAGGCCTGCTTGGCGCGATCTTCGGGTACCTCGTGCGAGTAGACGAAGGCACGCCACATCACCACGCCGTTGTGCGGCGCCAGGGCATCGCCCAGCAGGTTGGCACCGTCGGCATGGGAGCGGCCGTAATCCTGCGGGCCCGGTTGGCCCTCCGAGTTCGCCTTGACCAGGAAGCCGCCGAAATCCGGGATGAGGGCGTAGATCTCTTCGACCTTTCTCCGCCACCAGCGCTGCACCTCCGGATCCAGCGGATCGGCCGTGGCCAGGCCACCGAGCTCGATGGGCGCGCTGAAGCGTGCGCTCAGGTACACACGGATGCCGTAGGGGCGGAACAGGTCCGCCAGCGCGGCGGCCTTGGCGAGATAGGCCGGCGACAGGCTCAGGGCGCTGGCATTGACGTTGTTCAGTACGGTGCCATTGATGCCCAGCGACGCGTTGGCGCGGGCGTAGTCGGTATAGCGCGGGTCACGCCACTGCGGCAGGGTCTGCCAGTCCCACAGGGAGCTGCCCGCGTAGCCGCGTTCGACGTAGCGATCCAGGTTGTCCCAGTGATCGAGCACCCGCAGCGCAACCCGGGGCGATTCCCGCACGTCCAGCGACTCCAGCGATCCGCCACGCTGCAGCAGCCGCAGCAGGTGGAACACGCCGTACAGCACACCGATGTCCTGCCGTGCCGCCACCAGCAGAAGATCGCGTCCTCCGCTGCGGACCCTCCTGATCAGGTAGCCATCCTCGCCCAAGGTGGCAATGTCTTCGTGGAACGGCGCGACCAGCATCGAGGACTGCGGCGTGCCCAGCACCAGGGCGTGATCACCGGCGAGGTCCGTGCGGATGGGCGGTGCCTTTCCCAGTACCCCGGGAAGGCCGCGCGCCAGTTCATCACGCGCGGCGCGCTGGGTGGGCGTCTGGTCAGGGGCGACCACCTCGCCCAGCTGCAGCCGATAGCCGGCAGCGACCTCCGCGGCCGCCGGCACGTAGCGCATCCACAATGCGTAGCCATCCTCCGCATGTGCGCCACCGGCGCATGCCAGCAAGGCAAGGGCGGCGCACAGCCGTCCGCCGACAGCACGGAACAACGGCGTTAACATTCGACTTTGTAGACTACGACCGGCGCCGGAACGGTTCATCATCTGCCCTCGCACCTGCGCGGCAACGCCACCAAGAACAAGGGGATCGTGCATTGGACAAGCCGAAGAAATCGGTTCGCCGCAGAACCGCTGGCGTGACGATCGACGAGGTTGCGGCCCTTGCCGGCGTTTCGCCGATGACCGTGTCGCGGGTGATCAACCAGGGCAAGGTGCGGGACGTCACCCGCGAGCGGGTGATGCGTGCCGTGCGTGAGCTGGGCTATACGCCCAATCTGGCGGCCAGTTCGCTGGCCGCTGCGCAGCACACGCGCATTGCGTTGATCTATACCAATCCCAGCGGTGCCTACCTGCGCGAACTGCTGGTCGGGCTGCTGCGCGTCGCGTCCAGTTCTGCCATCCAACTGGTCATCGACTACTGGGACAACCTTGACGATGAGTCCGAGCGCACGGCAGCGCGTGCCCTGGCCAGCCGCGTCGACGGGGTGATCCTGCCGCCGCCGCTGTGCGAATCGCAGGCGGCCGTGAGTGAACTGGTGAAGGCCGGCATCCCGGTGGTGGCCATCGCATCGGGGCGCCTGAGCGAGGCCCTGTCCTGCGTCCGCATCGACGACTTCAACGCAGGCAAGGAAATGACCGAGCACCTGATCCGGCAGGGCCACAGCCGCATCGGCTTCATCCGAGGGCGCCGGGATCTGAGCGCGAGTGCGCGTCGCTACGATGGTTTCGTCACCGCGTTGCAGGAAGCCGGACTGTCGGTGGAACCCGGCCTGGTCCAGCACGGCGACTACACCTACCGGTCCGGACTGGCCGCCGCCGAGAAGCTGCTGTCCCAGCGTCGGCCACCGACGGCCATCTTCGCCAGCAACGATGACATGGCGGCAGCCGCCATCTCCGTGGCGCACCGACGCGGCCTGGAGGTCCCCCGCGACCTGTCGGTGGTGGGCTTCGATGACACATCGGCCGCAACCACCGTGTGGCCGGAACTGACGACGATCCATCAGCCGATCGCCTCGATGGCCAATGCTGCCATCGATATCCTGCTGCGCACCATCCGTCGCCCGGCGGGAAACGCCCCCGTACTGCGGGATCATGTCGTGCCGCATCGCCTGATCGCACGCGATTCGGTGGCGGCCCCGCCCACGCACCGGTAGCGCGCAGGCCCGTGTCATGCCGGCACCCGCACGGTGCCTGTGTCGAGCGCGCTGGCCTTCAGGCAGGATGCCATCACGCACCGCATCCGAGGGTGGTCTCGGCTTCGTTCAGCGCGCCCAGCGCCACGCGGGACACGGAGATCGTCATTGCATCAGCCGTCCCCACCGACCACGGCCGATCCAGCGCACCCACCTTCGCTCCGGCCGCAGCCAGGCATTTCAGGGGAATGCCCACGCGCGTCCACTGGCCGACCGGAAGCGCCGCCAGCGTGGGCCCGATGGCGATGCGGGCCGAGCACCCGGCACCACAGCCCACCGACAACCACGCCTCGCCACGTGGTGCCACGTCGACACGCAGCGTGGTCAACAGCATCAGATCACCATTGGCTTCCCGCTGCAGGTCCAGCGGCGTGTGCGACTGCAGTGCGGCCACGGCTTCCCCCTGACCCGACCAGGCAAGACGCCGGCCGTCCTCCTGGGCAAGATGGTCCACACCGGTGATCTTCAGACGGTCATCTGCCAGTGCATCCGGCACGCTGATCACGGTCATGCCCTGCCCCGCACCATCCTCCAGCCGCAGCGCCATGCCGGCACCTGCATCGCCGCGGGCAAAGAAGACACCGGTTGCCCCCTCGTTGCCGGTGACGCCCGAAACTTCCGGCAGTGCCGCCAGATCGCCCTTGTCGGCATAGCTCAGACCGAAGCCGAATGGGAACAGCGGGGCGTAGTCCTTCTGGCCGACGTTGTTGGCGTACTGCGTGGCCGTACGTGGCCAGCTGAAGCTGAGTCTGCCCTTGAAGTCGTGCTGCATGCGGCCATCCGGACCACGCAGCAGTACGTCGGCAACGCCACCGCCTTCCGATCCCGGCAGCCACGCCGCCACGAAGGCGTCCGCGGCATTGATTTCCCGGTTCACCCAGAGTGGTCGCCCGCTCAGGAAGACCGCCACCACTGGAATGCCGTCTTCCTTGAGCCGGCGAATCAATCCCAGATCCGTTTCATCGCCGGGCTTGTAGGCCAGCGTGGGCAGGTCGCCCTGGAACTCGGCATACGGATCTTCACCGAACACCACCACCGCCACATCCGGCTTCACTGTGTATCTGCCATCGATGGCAAGCGTGGCCTCGCCACCCGCGGCCCTGGCCTGCTGCGCAATGCCCTCGAAGATCGTATCCGCATTGGGGAAGTCCTTGCGGGTGGTGCCGGTGCCCTGCCAGTTCAGCGTCCAGCCGCCGGCCTGCTTGCCGACATCATCGGCACCGTCGCCGGCCACGAGGATCCGCTGCTTTGGCGACAGCGGCAGGATGCCGTTCTGGTTCTTCAGCAGCACCAGCGACTTGCGCACCGCCTGCCGCGCCACCGCGCGATGCTCAGGGGCGCCGATCAGCGCGAACTGGCCGCCGACCGCCCGGGTGGAAGGCCTGCCCGCCTCGAACAGGCCCAGGCGGAACTTCACCCGCAGGATCCTGCGCACCGCATCATCCAGCCGCTCAGCAGTGATCCTGCCGTCCTTCACGGCTGCCAGGGTGGTTTCGTAGAAGCCCTTCCAGCTGTCCGACGCCATGGCCATGTCCAGGCCCGCATTGATGGTGGCGGGACAGTCGGTGGTCGTGCAGCCCTTGATCTGTCCATGGCCATTCCAGTCGCCGACCACGAAGCCGCCGAAGTTCATCCGCCCTTTCAGCACGTCGGTGAGGTAGTGCCGGTGGCCGTGCATCTTCTCGCCGTTGACGCTGTTGAACGACGCCATGGCGGTCTGTGCTCCGGCAGCGATCGCCGGCGGATAGCCGGCCGCATGGATGCGCACGAGCTCGGCCTCGCTGATGCGGGTGTCGCCCTGGTCCTTCCCGCCGGTCGTGCCACCATCGCCCAGGAAGTGCTTCACCGACGCGATCACATGGCGGCCATCAAGAAAGTCAGGCGACCCTATCCTGCCCTGCAGGCCCTCCACCATGGCACCCGCATAACTGGCCACTACGGTGGGAGACTCCGAATAGCCCTCGTAGGTGCGCCCCCAGCGGTCATCCTGCGGAACCGCGACCGTTGGCGCGAACGTCCATTCCATGCCGGTGACGCGTGTCTCCAGCGCGGTGATCTCGCCGATCCTGCGCAGCAGCTCGGGATTGCGAGCAGCGCCGAGCCCGATGTTATGTGGGAACAGCGTGGCGCCGATGATGTTGCTCTGCCCGTGCACCGCGTCGATGCCGAACAGCAGCGGAATTGCCTTTCCACCCTGCGAGGTGTCCATGGAGGCGTCGTAGAACGCGTCCGCCAGCGCCAGCCACTCGGCGGGTGATGCATCGTAGCGACCGCCAGGATCGGAGTTGCCTCCGGCCAGGATCGAGCCGAGCCGGTATCTGCGCACGTCGTCGGGGGTGATGCTGGCGATGTCTCCCTGCACCAGCTGGCCGACCTTTTCCTCCACGGTCATGCCGGCCATCAGGTCGGTGATGCGTTTCTCCAGTGCGGCATCCTCGGCCAGGGGCCAGGCCACCTGTGGCCATGGATCAGCCTCGGTAGCGGTGGCCTGCGCTGGCCGGTCTCCCCCCTTGCAACCGACCAGCGCCAGCATCAGTCCGGCGATCAGCGCGCCGGCACGGCGCATGGAATCCTGCGATGTCATGGCGCTCATCCTTCCATCTGCTCCAGTTCCTTGCCCTTGGTCTCGTGCACATGGCGCAGCACGAACACGACCGAGACCACCGCGGCCACCAGGTAGATGCTGTAGGTTGCCGCCAGCCCGGCCGCGGCCAGCAGCATCGGAAACGTCACCGTGACCGCGAAGTTCGACGTCCACTGCGCTGCACCGGCGACGGCCAGTGCCGAGCCCCGGATCTGGTTGGGGAACATCTCGCCCAGCATCACCCACATCACCGGTCCCCAGGACAGATTGAAGAACACGACGTAGGCATTGGCGGCGACCAGCGCCAGGGTGCCCATGCGGCCCGGCAGCTGCAGGTGCCCGTCGGCCAGCGAGCCGCTGGCGAAGGCCACCACCACCAGCGCCAGGGAGACGGACATGCCCACCGAGCCGATCCACAGCAGCGGCTTGCGACCGATACGGTCGATCAGCAGCACGGTGACGAGGCATGCGCCGATGCTCAGTGCGCCGGACAGCACATTGATCAGCAGCGCGTCGTTCTCCGAGAACCCGACCGCCTGCCACAGCACGGCGCCGTAGTAGAAGACCACGTTGATGCCGACCAGCTGCTGGAAACAGGCCAGGCCGACACCCACCCAGACGATGGGACGGATCCGCCCGGTCGCCCTGCTCCTCAGGTCGGACAGCCGCGGACGATGATGGTCGGTGGACAGGGAGGCCTCGATCTCGTCGAGCGTGAGCTGTGCCTTGTCGCGGCCCAGCAGCCGGGTGAGAACCCGCAGTGCGTCCTCCTTGCGCCGCTTCACCACCAGGTAGCGGGGGCTCTCGGGGATGGTCAGCAACAGCAGCAGGAACACCAGCGAGGGCACCGCCTGCATCCAGAACATCCAGCGCCAAGCGGCCTGCCCTGCCCACAGAGGCTCCGTCGATGCCCCGGCGGCGGCGGCCAGCAGGTAGTTGGACAGGAACGCTGCGGTCAGCCCGCTGATGATCGCGATCTGCTGCACCGTAGCCAGTCGGCCACGGTAACGGGCGGGTGCCACCTCGGCGATGTAGGCCGGTGAAATCACGCTCGCCGCGCCAACTGCAAATCCCCCTATCACCCGCGCGACGATGAACCACGCGGAAGAACCCGCAGCGCCGGCCCCCAGCGCCGATAGCAGGAACATCACCGCCGACAGGATCAGCACATTGCGCCGCCCCAGCCGGTCGGCCAACCTGCCGGCGCTGAAGGCGCCCACGGCGCAGCCCAGCAACATCGAGGCGATCTCGAAGCCCTGCATCCATTCCCCGGAGCGGAACGCCTGGTGCAGGCCGTCCTGGGTGCCGTTGATGACGCCACTGTCAAACCCGAACAGGAACCCGCCAATCGTTGCCACCACGCTGATCAGAACGATCAGCCGTGTGTTCTCTCCGCCATCTGCTGCCTGGTTCATCGACATCCCCTCGATCGCTCCATTGCCGCCTTGACGCTGCCGTGCTCAGCGCAGCAGATACTGGTTGAGCAGGTTCTCGTAGCGTTCCTGCTTGCCGCTGGTCTGGCGCGGCTCGCCGATATCGGCGGCCAGCGTGGCCAGGTCGGCAAGGCTCAGCGTGCCGCGCTCGAAATCCTTGCCGGCTCCCGTGTCGAAGCTGGCGTAGCGCTCCCTGCGCCACTGCTCCCACGGCGACTCGGTGAGCAGTGCGTGTGCCACTTCCAGACCTCGTGCGAACGCGTCCATGCCGCCGATGTGGGCAATGAACAGGTCTTCCAGGTCAGTCGACTCCCGGCGCACCTTGGCGTCGAAATTCAGCCCCCCCTCCAGGCCACCCTGCCGCAGCACGACCAGCATCGCGCCTACGGTGTCGTACAGATCGCTCGGGAACTGATCGGTGTCCCACCCGTTCTGCGCATTGCCACGGTTGGCATCGATGCTGCCAAGCAGGCCATGGTCGGAGGCCACCTGCAGGTCATGCTCGAAGGTGTGCCCCGAGAGCGTGGCGTGGTTCGCTTCGATGTTGAGCTTGAAGTCCTTGTCCAGCCCGTGCTCCTTCAGGAAGCCCACCACGGTCGCGCTGTCGAAATCGTACTGGTGCTTCATCGGCTCCATCGGCTTGGGCTCGATGAGGAAGTTGCCCTTCAGTCCGATGCTGCGGCCGTAGTCGCGGGCCATCGTCAGGAACCGCGCGAAATGCTCGATCTCGCGCTTCATCTGCGTATTGGCCAGCGACGCGTAGCCTTCGCGCCCACCCCAGAACACGTAGTGCTCGCCCCCCAGCTCGACGGTGGCATCCAGCGCGGCCTTCACCTGCACCGCGGCACGGGCAACCACGGCGAAATCAGGATTGGTCGATGCGCCGTTCATGTAGCGCGGGTGCGAGAACAGATTGGCCGTACCCCACAGCAGCTTGACCCCGGTGGCGTCCTGGCGGGCCTTGGCCAGGCGCACCATGTGCGTGAGATTCTTCTGGTACTGGTCAATGTCGTCTGCATCCGGCGCCAGGTCGATGTCATGGAAGCACCAGTACGGCACGCCCAGCTTGGTGAAGAACTCGAAGGCTGCATCGACCTTCGCCTCTGCAGTGGCCAGCGGCGAACCGGCCTCCCACGGAAACTGCCGGGTTCCCGGTCCGAACGGATCGTGGCCGGCGTTGCAGAAGGTGTGCCAGTAGCACACGGCGAAGCGCAGGTGCTCCTGCATGGTCTTGCCGCCGATGACCCGGTTCGCGTCGTAGACCTTGAAGGCGAGCGGATTGTCCGAGTCCCTGCCCTCGAACGGAATGCGGCCGACGCCCGGGAAGTACTCTTTGGCGCCGATGAAGGGCTGCGTGGTCATGGTACGTGCTCCTGTCGTTGTGCGGGATGTTGGAGGGAGGCGGACCTCAGCCGCGCTGCAGCGGCGTGACGGCCTCGAGATGGCGGAGAAAACGCGAATAGGCGGAGGCATAGGCCGCACTGCGGCCGGAATCCGGACGCGCGGACAGTGCCGGGTCCACGCTGACATGCTGCGCGGTGACCTCGCTGATCGGCGCGGCATCACCCTGCGACCGCCCGATGGCCCACAGGGCCTGCAGCGCCGCACCGAATGCCGCGCCTTCGGCCTGCACCGGCACGTCGACCGGCAGTCCGAACACATCGGCCACCAGCTGCCGCCACGCGGCACTGTTGCTGCCACCCCCGGTAAGCACGATGCGGTCGAACTGCATGCCGGCGCGCCTGAACGCGTCGTAGCCGAACTTCAGGCTGTAGGTCGCCCCTTCCATGGCAGCGCGGTAAATGTGCGCCGGCGTGAAGTTATGGGTGTCCAGGCCGGCCAGCACGCCCTTGCCCAGCGGCAGGTCGGGGGTGCGCTCGCCATTGAGGAACGGCAGCATGACCAATCCGCCAGCGCCGGGCGACGTCGCGTCGAGGTGGGCATCGCCGTCACGCGTACTGAAACCAAAGGTACTCGCTACCTGCTCGGTCACGACGGTGCAGTTCATCGTGCAGATCAGCGGCAGCCAGCCGCCGGTGGAAGAGCAGAAGGCGGCCCAGGCCCCGTCCGGATCGATCACCGGTGAATCGGAGTAGGCAAACAACGTGCCCGACGTTCCCAGGCTCATCGCCAGGCGGCCTTCCGTGACGCAGCCGGTGCCGATGGCCGCCATCATGTTGTCGCCACCGCCGACCGCCACCTTCACCGTCACCGGCAGTCCGAGCATGCTGGCAGCCGCGGGGTCGATATCGAACAACGCATCAGGTGGGGCGATGGGGGGAAGGCAGGCGGCAAGATCGCGGTCCGGATCCGTGGCGCGCAGCAGCGCCTGCGACCACGTGCGCGTGCGCACATCGAGCCAGCCCGTGCCGGAGGCATCTCCGTGCTCGCAGAACCGCTGCCCGGTCAACACGAAATTGAGATAGTCGTGCGGCAGCAGGATGGTCGCCAGCCGCGCATAGGCTGCCGGGCGATGCGTCTTCGTCCACGGCAGCTTGGAGGCCGTATAGCCGGCAAGGATCGGATTGCCGGCCAGCGCGATGGTCCGGTCGATTCCGCCGGCGGCATCCATGATCAGGGTGCATTCGGCCGACGTGCTGGTATCGCACCAGAGCTTGGCCGGCGCCAGCACGTCGCCCGCCGCATCCAGCGGCACGAAGCCGTGCTGCTGGCCCGATACGGCCAGACCTGCAATGCGTGACCGGAGCGATGGATCAATCCCGTCGAAGCAGGTGCGCAGCGCTGCCACCCAGTCGGCCGGCACCTGTTCCCGGCTGCCATCGGCGGCGCTGCTCATCTCCAGCGCCGCGCTGGTGCGGGCGACAACGGCACGCGCCTCCGGGTCGTAGACCAGCACCTTCAAACTCTGCGTTCCTGCGTCGACACCGGCAACCAGACCCATCGAAACCGCCTCCGAACTCCGAAACGTTAGCGCTACCATTTCTGACATTCAAAAAAGGAGGCCTTGTTGCACTGCCTCCTCGTTTGCACGGCGTGCGTGCCGCCCGCCGTGATGCCGCACTGTAACCAGCCGCGGCGGAAAAAGCGTGCTGCAATGCAAAACCCTGCTCGCCGTCGCGGCATCTGCAGGCAGACCTGTTACGACGCCGCCCTGTTCGCGTGCCCTACCTCGGGGCCCGACCGGCAATAGCGGTCGATGAATTCCGCCTGCGATGGCATCTGCGTGGCCGCCTGCCGCACCGGCTGCTGGATGCGTTTCAGCAGCGTGCGCAGGTCGGCGTCACTCAGTGCCCGCGCAAGCGGGTGCGGGCGGCCCGGTTGGATGCCCTGGCCAAGCAGCACACTGGTCCACGACTCGACCCGGAACAGCTCGCCGGGGTCCTGCCACGCGTGCGCGCGCTCACGCCACGCGCGCAGCCGCTGCTGCAACGACTCGGGCACCGCCATCTCGCGGCACGCCTTCCACAACGGCTCTTCGCGCTGGGTGGCGTGGTAATGAAGGATGATGAAATCGCGCACGTGTTCCATCTCCTGGCAACTGACCTCGTTGTATAGCTGCACCAGTGAGGCCGCGATCCCATCGAACGGAAACAACTGGATCAGCCGCACCACGGCGCTGATCGTCAGATGGATGCTGGTGGATTCCAACGGTTCGATGAAGCCACTGGCCAGCCCCAGCGCAACCACGTTCCTGTTCCAGGCCTGCAGACGGCGTCCACTGCGGAAGGGCACCTGCCAGGGTTCGCGCAGCGGCGGTGCGCCCACGTCGCGCAGCAGCTTCGCCCTCGCCTCATCATCGGACATGTGCCGGCTGGAGTAGACCAGCCCGCATCCGACGCGGTGCTGCAGCGCGATATGCCAACGCCATCCGGCTTCATGGGCGATGGCCCGGGTGTACGGCACCGGTGGAGCGACCGATTCGGTCTGTACCGCGACGGCACGATCGCACGGCAGCCATTCGTGCCAGTCCTCATAGCCGGTCTTCAATGTCTGCTCGATCAGAAGGCCACGGAAGCCGGTGCAGTCGATGAACAGATCGCCCTCGATGACCTGCCCGTCGTCCAGCACCAGCGACTGCACCGAACCATCATGCGCATGCTGTCTGACCTCGGCGATCCTGCCCTCCACCCGTCGCAGGCCGTGCGCCTCGGCTCTGCGGCGCAGGAACCGGGCGTAGAGACCGGCATCGAAGTGATAGGCGTAGCTGGGCTGCGGCTGGGTCTGCAGCGAGAAGCGGTCGTCGCGCGAGGCGACGCTCTCCAGGCAGAAATCGCCCAGGTCCGATGGCATCCCGCGGCGGAGGCTGTCCAGCCAGAAATGGTGGAACGGCGTGGCCCAGGTGCCATGTCCGATGGTGCCGAACGGATGGAAGAAGCGCTCGCCCGGCAGGCGCCAGTTCTCGAACGAGATCGACAGCTTGAACGTGCCGGCCACCGCGCGCAGGAACTCCTGCTCGTCGATCTGCAGAAAGTGATGGAAAGTGCGGATGGGCGGTACGGTGGACTCGCCGACACCGACCGTACCGATCTGCTCGGACTCGACCAGGGTGATGTCCAGCTGGTCGCGGAATTGATGGGACAGCGCACATCCGGCCAGCCAACCGGCGGTGCCACCGCCGGCAATGACCACCTTGCGGATGCGCCCTTCTGCTGTGCTCGCGGTATCGATCACGGTGCCCCTCAGCGGTTGAGTCTGCCCAGCAGCATCGCGCGCATGCGGCGCGCGCGCTGCTCGTCGAACGGTGCAAGATCCCCCCGCGCATCGTCGGGCAGGTGCTGCCCCGCGCGCTCGCCGGGGCCGAATACGTAATACTGGAAGAGCGCTTCCCACGCTTTCTTTTCACGCGCGGGCAGATCGCGCAGGGCCCACATCGCATGGTGCAGCGCCGGCAGGGGCGAGCCGAGGAAGGCCGGCGAGCTACGCCACCAGTAGTTCACCAGCACATTGAACGGCGCCAGGCTGCGCACATGGTGCCACCACATGCTGGGAATGAAGATGGCATCCCCTGGCTCCAGCACTGCGCTGCGTGCACTCGCCAGGGCCTCCCTGAAGCGGGGATACCGGTCGAAGTCGGGACGTTCGAAGTCCACCACGCTCACCACCTGGCCGCCTGGCGTGGGATCCAGCGGGCCTGGGTAGAGATTGTCGATCTGTTCGGGCGGGAACAGCGTGAACTCGCGCCGGCCCACCGCGCAGCACGCAAGGTTGTCGGGGGTATCGAAATGGCACGATGCGGTGACGCGGTTGCCGATCCAGATGCTGGCCAACGCGTCGATGCCCTGCCCTGCCAACCCTGCCTGGTTGGCCTGTGCGAATGCCGGCAGCAATGCCCGCTCCACCGGCAGCGACGCCACGTAGTAGGTGGGCGGTCTTGGCTCATGCAGCGTCGAGGCGATCCCGTCCAGCACCTCGCTGAGCGATGCCCGACGGACCTCGAAGTTCAGCCGGCTGAAGTCGGCGGCGTAGAACGGGCGCCCGTCGATGTCCGGCCCGCCGAACGAGTACTGGATGGGCACGCCCGCGTCGACGCCGCCCAGGTAGGCCAGCGCGTCCAGCGTGGAGCGCTGTCCAGCCTCGACCAGCGGCCAGTTTGACGCAATGCCTCGCAGCACTACCGGCTCTCCGGCCTCGACCAGCGAGGCCAGAGGCAGCGCAGCAGGATCGATGCCCTCCAGTATCCGCATCGCAGCCCCCATCGCCCGCCCTCAGTTCCTGGCCGTGGACGCTGCTGCATCCTGCGCGCGCAGGCGCCGCTGCTTCTCGGCGATCAGGCGGCGCATGTTGTGCAGCGACGCCAGCATCAGGTAGGCGCCCTCAAGGCAGCCAGCGCGATTCAGCGCGGCCAGCGTCGAGTCGTCCAGCAGCGCCAGGCGCTCACGGTCGATGCCGTGCAATCCGTTCACGCTCACCCGGTGATGCTGCGTGATCTGCACATCGAGCGTGACCGGCTGGATCAGTCCGCTTTCGTCGAGCATTGCAAACATCGCGGCGCCGAACGCGCTGCCATCATGGATGCCACGCAGCACGCCGGCAATGTGGTCGAGGTAGGGGGTGTTCCCACCCTGCGGCAGGAACAGCGGCTCGCCGGCGTCGGTGTTGACCCGGGGATGGTCCAGATCGACATGCATCACCGCCTCCCGGGTGAGCACACCGTCGACGTAATGCTCCTGGAATCCGATCAGGAACGGCCCCTTCGCTGCGGCTCCCGGAAGATAGGAGGCGTTCCAGCGGCCGTCCTGCAGGAACAGGTTCTCGTGCTGTTCAAACCCGAGCAGGGCGACGGCCTGCCATTCGCCCGATCCGGCCTGTTTGCGCAGGAAGATGGGATATTCCCGCTGCAGTTCGGCGAACTCGCTGGGATAGGCCGGCACCATGCCCACGGCGTCGCCGAACTCGGGGCCGAAGCCGGTGGCGACCCTCAGGTCCCGATGGGCGATGTTGTTGAGCATTTCATAGCGGGCCATCAGGGCGTCCAGTCCGGTGCGGGGCCAGTGGCCGGCAGGGTACCGCCGGCACGTGCGACAGGTGCTGCGTCAGGACAGGCCCGTGCGGTACCGTTGCCGGGACAACGGTACCGCGCCGGACGGGTCCGTCGCCAGACTCAGAACTTGTAACGGACACCCAGCATGTAGCGTGGGCTCTGGTCAGCCAGCTTCACGATCATCTGCGACGTGCGCGAGCGCCAGCGTACGTCCTCGCCGGTCAGGTTGATCGCTTCCAGTCCGAACGACCAGTGGTCGTCCAGCGTGTAGTTCACGCTCAGATCCCACTGCTCGTAAGCCTCCACATAGTAGGGATTGCGGCTGGCGCCCTGGTTGGCCAGGATCAGGTACTGGTCGCGCCAGTTCCACGCCAGGCGGACCGACCAGCCGTACTTCTCGTACATGAGCATGGCGTTGGCGGTATCACTCAGACCGGTGAGCGAGAACTGGTCGATGCCCGGATCGCCGCCATTGTTGTAGCCGACGTCGCCGCTGACGATCGTGTAGTTGGCCAGCACGCCGAAACCGGTGTCGCCGAAGAAGTACTGCCCGCCGAGCTCCCAGCCGTGCAGCTTGGACTTGTTCTGGTTGATCGGGCGGTTGACATTGAACTGGTACAGCGGATCGTCCGCCTGGCCATACAGATCGTAGGCCGCTTCGGTGGCCAGCACCTGCGCGTCGGTTCCGTTGTAGGCCGCCAGTCCGGCGGGGTTGTTGCGCAGCAACGCCAGCGCGGTGAACAGCGAGGTGTCGTTGGCCGAGCAGGCGGCCGCATTGGCAGCACCGACCTGGGAGACACAGGCTGCACTGGTGAGGAAGTCCAGAGCCGCACGCGCATCCGGGCCGGACGTGGGATCGGTCAGCCCGTACAGGCTCTCCTGGACAACGGTATTGCCGATGAAGTTGTCGACCGACTTGTTCCAGTAGGTCAACGACACATAGCTGGCGTCGGCGAAATACCACTCCAGCCCGAGGTCGAGGTTGTCCGATTCCAGCGGCTTCAGGCTGGGATTCTGCGCGTTGCCGCTCGCGCGCGACGACGGATCGATCAGCACCGATCCGAACGGCTGCTGTGCGCCCGGGCCCGCATAGAGATTGCCGTAGGGCGCGCGGGCGATGCTCTTGCCGAACGACGCACGGCCCTTCAGCTCATCGGTGAAATCGATGCTGAAATCGAGATTGGGCAGGATGTAGCTGTACCTTGCCTTCTCGGTGAAGGGCTGCTGCTCGTCGGACAGCACGATGCGGAAATCGTTGTTGGCCTGCCACTCGATGGACTCGGGAACGGCGATCACCGAGGTCGAGACCACGTCGGTGGTCTCGTAGCGCACGCCCAGCCGGGTATTGGTGCGCATGCTGCCCAGCTGGCCATCCAGTTCCACCTGGAAGTAGGCCGCCTTGGTCTTCTCTTCCACGAAGTTGTCGGCCGCGCGTTGCGGGCTGACTCCCAGTCCCACGCCATATTCGTCCGCCGCCCACTGTGCGAGCTGGCCGGCGTTGCCGCGCCATGCGGGCCAGCTGCTGGCGCTGTAGTCATCGAACAGGCCGACGATGTTGACCGGACGCAGCAGATCCATGAGCCCTGCATCGGTATCCCGGTTCACGTTGGCCACGCCCCAGTCGCCCAGGGTCGAGTAGGCCTCGGCTGCCTGGATGCGGTGCGTGGTCGACTTGTTGGTATCCACGCCGAACTGGAACCGCCCCTGGTCGAAGTTCCATTCGCCGTCCACGCGGGCCTGCTTGATCTCGCTCACCTGCGACTGTGCGTTGACACGCAGCACCTGGGTGCCGATCTCGCCCTCCTGGAAGCCCGGGTTGACCACGCCGTTGGTGCCGGCGATCGCATCTGCCGTGCTGGGATACCAGGTCTGGGTGCCGACCGGCAGACCATTGTTGAACTCCAGTTCCTGCACCCAGGAACCACCGCAATGGGGGCCACGGGTACAGTTGTTGGTGCCGGCAATGCTCATGAAGATCGAGCCGCCGCCGGTGAGCGGATCATTCGGACGACTCTCGTTCTTCGAATTGTGTGCGTCGAAGCTCAGCTTGAAGCGGTCGGTGACATTCCACACGGCATTGAAGCCAAGCGATCCCAGCTTGTACTCCTGCATGCTGCGCTGCTGTTCCAACCCGAAATCCTTGGTGCCGGCGATTTCGCGGATGTAGACCGGGGTGGCCACTGCACCACTGGTATCGAACTGGACGTTGGTGTAGTTGCTGTTCTGCAGCCACATGCCCTGCTCGCCACGGTTCTCGGTGATCTCGTTGGTCGAGTAGGTGTAGTCCACGGTCAGGGTCAGGCTGTCCGTGGGCGCGAACTGCAGAACGGCCTGGCCGTTCACGCGTTCCCGCTCGAACTCCGAGAATGCATAGCGCAGGTCGTTCGGGCGTGCATAGAGCTGGCCGATCTCCGGCGCGTTGACCACCGTCGGGTTGCCGGGCATCGAGCCCGTCCACGGCTGCACGTTCCAGTAGTTCTCCGTGGCCTGCACCGAGCCGCCCTTGCGCTTCTGCTGGCTCGCGCTCAGGCTCACACCGAAGGTCTTTTCCGGATTGCTGTAACTGAAGATGCCCGACAGCTCCGGCGTCAGATCATTGTCGAACGGCTGGCTGCGGTCCGAGACGAGCTTCGCGCCGGCATTGGCGATGATCCCTTCGTGATCCAGCGGCCGCGCGGTCAGGATGTTGATCGTCGCGCCGATGCCGCCGCTGGGTACCTGCGCCTGGCTGGTCTTGTAGACCTCGATGCCGTTGATGGCCTCGGCGGCCAGCTGCGCGAAGTTGAAGGCGCGGGTGCCACCGTCGACGCCACCGATGGCGACCTGCCCGGACGCACCGAATGCATCGGCACCAGGCATCTGGCGTCCGTTGAGGGTCACCATGTTGAACTGCGGACCGAAGCCACGTGCAGTGACCTGTGCACCTTCGCCGTCACGACGCTCGATGGAGATGCCGGTGATGCGCTGCAGCGACTCCGCCAGGTTGGTATCGGGGAACTTGCCGATATCCTCGGCACTGATCGCGTCCACCACGCCAGCCGAATCACGCTTGATGTCCATGGCCTGGCTGAGGCTGTTGCGGATACCGGTCACCTGCACCGCGTCCAGCTGAGTAGGCTGCGTGGGCTGCGTCTGCGCCGTAGGCGGTTGTGCGGTGGTCGTGGAGGCCTCCTGTGCGAAGGCGGGATTGATCACCAGGACGCCGCCGACGAACGTGAACATGGCCCTGGAGCGGAACTTCGCCAAGGTCCGGCTCATGGACGGGTCCTCGGGTCTGGAGTAGCACGGAAACTGCGAGCGCTCATGAAAGTCCCCTATGACATACGATCGAATGGATGTACCGCCCCCTCCCAGGGGCACGCACGGGCGAGGCCCGTATTCCAAACCGAACATCGCCGGCGCCGGACGCGCCGCGACTCAAACTCGCTTTCAAGCCTGCCAGGACGAACACGCGGTAAAGAAGGCAGCCCCTGGACCCAAAACCCCGAATCTATTGGTAGCGCTACCATCGCGTTGAGGCGCAGACTAATCACCCTGGTTCCCGCTTGTCACCGTGCAGCGCAGCAAATCATTCCCGCGGCAGTCCCTTTGTGCGCATCGCACACGCGGCCGCGGCGCGACCCACACGGTATGATGCCGCGTTTCCTGCTCCCCCTCCCCATGCTCGCTTCCTACTCCTCCGCCATCATCTGGTCGGCGGTGGCGCTCGCCACCGTGGGTCTGCTGTTCCGTCCTTTCCGCCTGCCCGAGTATGTCTGGGCCGTCGTGGCGGCGGCGCTGCTGCCGCTGACCGGTGTGATGCAGGTCGGCACGGTCCTGGGCGCGGTCGCCGAAGGCGGTGATGTCTATCTGTTCCTGGTTGGGATGATGGTTCTGGCAGAGCTCGCGCGGCGGGAGGGCCTGTTCGACTGGCTGGCGCTGTACGCGGTGCGGCACGCGGGGGGCTCCGGGCGGCGGCTGTTCGACCTGGTGTTCCTGGTGGGCACGCTGGTGACGGTATTCCTCTCCAACGACGCAACCGCGGTCGTGCTGACCCCTGCGGTCTATGCCGCGTGCAGGGCGGCCCGCGCCAATCCCCTGCCCTACCTGTTCGTCTGTGCGTTCATCGCCAATGCGGCAAGCTTCGTGCTGCCCATCTCCAATCCGGCCAATCTGGTGGTGTATGGCAGGCACATGCCACCGCTGCAGCAGTGGCTGGCGCAGTTCGCGTTGCCGTCGCTGGCGGCGATCGGTGCGACCTACCTGGTCCTGCGCTGGGTGCACCGCCGCGAGATCGCGCAGCCACTGGCCCCGGCGCCGGAACATCGCCCCCTGTCTGCTGGCGGTCGCCTGAGTGCTTACGGCGTGCTGTTCACCGGCTCAGCGCTGCTGGTGACGTCGGCGTTGAACGGCCCGCTGGGTCTGGTGACCTTCTGCGCAGGCAGCGCGAGCGTCGTCGCCGTCGCCCTTCGCCAGCGCCAGAGTCCGCTGCCGCTGCTGCGCAACGTGTCCTGGGGCGTGCTGCCGCTGGTGGCAGGTCTGTTCGTTCTGGTCGAAGGCGTGGCACAGACCGGCGTGATACAGATGGCGGCCAGTGCGCTGGAGTCCCTTGCCCGCACCTCACCCCACCAGGCCGGGTGGCTGGCCGGCTCGGCCGCAGCCCTGCTCAGCAACCTCGCCAACAATCTGCCGGTGGGCCTGGCCGCAGGCTCACTGGGGCAGATGGCCGACCTGCCGGCGCAGACGCGCGCGGCACTGCTGATTGGTGTAGACCTCGGCCCGAACCTGTCGGTGACCGGTTCGCTGGCGACCCTGCTGTGGTTGGTGGCCCTGCGTCGGGAAGGCGAACATGTCAGCGGGCTCGACTTCCTGCGCATCGGCGTACTGGTGATGCCGCCCGCGCTGCTCGGGGCATTGCTGCTGCTCTGAGCCATCGCTGGTCCGGCACAGGGTTCAGTGCGGCTGCCTGCGCGAGCGGAACGCCGCCACCTTCATGCGGTTTCCGCCTGGGCCATGCTGCACCAGCGCCGCCAGTCACTTCACATGGTGAACCACGGCACTCGGCCATAGTGGCCGGAGTTCGTCATCATGTTGAGCGTTCATGGCAGCAGTCCGCGCGCACCTCAAGCAGTTGCCTCGCCGGTGGCGCACAGCGCTCTACATCCTGCTCGGCCTCTACGCAGCCTATCTGTTGGCGGGCAACGTCTTCCTCAACACGCCGCTGTTCGACAACGTCACCAACCGCAAGCCGCAGAAGTTCGTGATGACCACGGGCCCGGCGATCACGCTGGTGCCGGGCCACGTGATCGCCTGGAACGTGCACATGCGCGGCCACGTCAACCACACGGTCTATGTGCTGCATGCGGAACGTGCCAGTGCGCGCCTTGCCCCCCTCCCCCTGTTCCGGCGCGAAGTCCGGGTGCCGCGGCTGCAGGCGACCGGTGTTTCGGCCGACGTCAGTCGCGTCGATCAGGTCGTCCCCTCGCCCCCCCGCGGCACCCGCGGGTGGACGCTGCGCTTCAACGCCATCCATAGCGACAGCATCCGCAGTGCCCGGCTGGGCAAGCTGCTGATCATCGGCAAGGGAGCCGGAACGGTCGGTTTCCTCAAGCAACTGCGCGGCGGTCCGTCAGAACTGTTCGATTCCCAGGTCCGCTTCGATGCCGCCGACGTCAGCTATGACGGCGTTCAGCTGCTGGGGGACACAGAACTCACGTCCCGCTTCAGCTATCCCCGCCATTTCCGCGACCAGGCGCCCGGCCTGGCCAAACTGGGCCTGTTGCGGGCTGCGCTCGAGGTCAACGCACGAAGCCAGGGGCTGCGCCTGGATACCGGCCTGGCGCAGCCGCGGATCGCCAGTGCCCCGGTGCCGGGGCGACTGCAGATGGACATCCGCATGGACCATGGACGCCTGCAGCCCGGCAGCCACGCGCTGTGGCACGTGCCCCTGCTGCTCGGTGACGGCGCTCCCGGCCGTGGCGTTCTGGCCCTGCAGCTCAACACCGCCGACGACATTCGGCTGCAGGCCCGGCTGCCTCCCAAGGAAGGAACGGGCGCAGCGCTGGACGCCGATCTGCGGATTGCTGGCCGTGAGATTCCTTTCCGCCAGATCGACCAGTTGATCGAACGGACCTCGGGAACGGTGCGCGGCGAGTGGACCTTCACCTCGCTCAACTGGATCCCCGCGCTGTTCGTTCGCAAACCCTGGCTGCAGCTCGATGGCGGCGGCGTCCTGCAGGCGGATCTGAAGCTCCGCAACGGTGAACTGGTGGCGGGCAGCACGGTCGACATTCCCTCCGCCAAAGCGGTTGCCGGTATTGCCGGCGTGACGATGGCGGGCACGGCCAGCGCGCATGGTGAGCTCAAGGACGGATCGCCCACCCGCGCCGAGCTGTCGGTACGCCTGCCCCGCTTCACTGCCAACCCGACGGACGCGCCGCGCACACGGCTGTTCGATGGCCGCGATCTGCAGGTGACGCTGAGCGGTGACGGCCGTATCCGCGAGCTGCGCAACGGTGTGCGCGCGCACCTGCGTTTCAGTGACGCCACCATTCCGGACCTGGCGGCCTACAACCGCTATCTGGGCACGGACCAGGTACGGCTGCTCGGCGGCACCGGCCAGGTGAGCGGCGAGATGCGGCTGGACACCAATGGTCGCATCGGCCAGGGCAGCGCCCGCCTGCTGGGCCGCCAGGCACGTGCGCAGGTCGCCGGGCTGTCACTGGCCGGCGACGTGCAGCTGGATGCAGCCCTGCGCCGCGGCAACTTCACTGACCGCCATTTCGACGTCTCCGGCAGCACCGTCGAGCTGCGCAACATCCAGATGGCCGGTGTCGCACGCAAGACGCCGTGGCGCGGACGTATCGACATCCAGTCCGGGCGCATCGATGCACAGTCGCCGTTCCAGGTGGACGCACGTGGCGCCGTGGCAATGAGCGATGCCTCGCCCCTGCTGGCGGTGTTTGCCGAGCGCGGCGACTATCCGCGCTGGGTGCTGTCGCTGCTCGACGCTGGCCAGGTCGATGCGCAGACCGCACTGCGCTGGCGGCCGGGGCATCTCACCCTGGACGAGCTGACTGCGGAGAATGACCGGTGGTCCGTCCGCGCCCGCCTCGATCTTCCCGGTCAGCACAAGCGCGGCGATCTCTATCTGCGCTGGGGCGTGCTCGGCGCCGGCCTCGAGCTCGACGGCGAGCAGCGCCGCTGGCACCTGGCAAAGGCCCGCGAGTGGTTTGATGAGCGCCCCTCCCTGCTGCCCGCCTCGGCGGCACCTGCGCAACAAGCGCCTGGGGACTGACGGCCGGCGCTGCATCCAAACGTGCCACTCGTTCGTATTGGTTCGAGACCCACGCGAGGATGCCCGATGAAACGAACAACGCAGGCCCTTGGACTGGCCGGCTGGCTTACGCTGACCTTCGTGGCAGCGGCGCTTGGCGCACGGGCCTCGATCTCGGCATCGGATTTCTACTCCACCCTGTCGCTGCCCGCGTGGGCGCCTCCCGCCGGGCTGTTCGGACCGGTCTGGACGGTGTTGTACGCGCTGATGGCAGTGGCCGCGTGGCTGGTCTGGCGCGAGAAGGAACGGCGCCCCAACATGGTGGCATTGGTGCTCTACGTCGTGCAGCTGGCAGCCAACACCGCATGGAGCTGGCTGTTCTTTGGATGGAAACAGGGTGCGCTCGCCTTCGTGGATATCCTGGCCCTGCTGGCGCTCATCATCGCCACCGTGATTGCCTTCGCGCGCATCCGGACGCTGGCGGCGATCCTGCTACTGCCCTATCTGCTGTGGGTAGGGTTCGCCGCCGTACTCAACTACGCGGTGTGGCAGGCCAACCCCGGGGCCCTGTAAGGCGGTGCGCGCTTCAGGCGGTTGCTTCAGGCGCAGGCTGCCAGCTGCGCAGGGTCGCGCCCTTCAGCGACTGCTGCCCGCAGCCGGTCGGGCAGCGCAGCACGCGGATGGCCGACATACTGACCAGGCCCTGCCCCTCCACCGCCTTGAACACCGTCTCGCAGCGCAGGCAGCGTGCCACCATGGAATACAGGTGAACGATGCGGCGGGTGCCGGGGTCCTGCAGAAGATCCACATCCAGCAGCTGGAACTGGCAGCTGTCCGGCATCGCGCGCATGGAGTGGGACGTGTTCGGGGGTGTGTGCAGGTTCACGACGGAGCGCCAGTGGAAGTGTCCTGCGTACGTTATGGAAACCGGCGTGCAGCGGGTGTGCAGTGCACATGCAGTGACCGCGAAATCTTGTGCGGGCCGCGGACCGATTCTGCTAGGGTGCCGCAGATGCACAGTCCATTGCCGTCCTCCGATCCACCCGCCCGCTGCCAGCAGTCTGCCGGTAGTCCGTTGAGCGTGTACCTGAGGGACGCCACGCGGTCGGTGCACGGCAGCCTCGATGCGTTCCTGATCGGGCAACGCCTGTTCGAATCCACATTGCGCTACGGGCGCTTTCTCCAGGTCCAATGGCATTTCCACCACGCCGCCGCGCCGCTGTACATGGACGGGCTGATGCTTCCGGCAACGGCACGACTGCAGCTGGTTGAACAGGATCTGCTGGATATGGGCGCCCCGCTGCCACGCGCGCATGCCTGGCGTCCCAGGCTGCAGCACGCATCCCGTGCGTCGGCATTGGGTTGGCTGTATACCGTCGAGGGTTCTGCCCTGGGTTCGGCCGTCCTGCTCAAGTACGCCGCCGCGCTGGGGCTGGGTGCCGGCCATGGCGCCCGTCACCTTGCACCTTCGCCTGCAGGCGTGGCCGAGCAATGGCGGATCACCCGCGCGCATCTGGATGCGGAACCCCTCACGCAGCAGCAACGCCAGCAGGCCTGCAGCGCGGCTCAACAGGCGTTTGCATTCGTGCGGCGTTGCGCAGCTGAAGTGTTCAGCAATGCGTGAACAGGCATTCACATCGTCCGGACGGTATGCGGCAGCAGCATTTTCCGTCACCATTCCATTCCGCCCGGCCCGTCACGAATCATGAGTACCGCCCTTGATGCCTTCCGCTGATCGCACCTGGAACGATGCACTGTCGGACTGTGCGCGGGAACCCATCCACACACCGGGCGCCATCCAGCCCTACGGCGTGCTGCTGGTGCTGGATCCGCTGACGCTGCTGGTGCGGGAATGTGCCGTTAGCCAGCCCATCGCGCTGCGCCAGTACGGTGATCCGTTGATGCAGCATGTCGAGAACGCACTGGGCGGTGTGATCGGCCCCTTCGTACATCGCCTGCGGCACATCGCACCCGGCGGCACGCTGCACCTGGGCGCGGTCCACCTGGATGGGCTGGGGCGCCACCAGTTGCTCGCGCATCGTTCAGATGACGATCTTCTGATCGAACTGGAAGCCCCCGTTGCCGGTCAACCCGCCTCGCTGGAGGAGCTGTACCCCGCGATCCGCGAACTGATGCTCGCCATCGAGGGGGCCGCGACGGTCGAGGATCTCTGCCAGCTGGCGGCTGCGCACATACGCAGGATCGCCGGATTCGACCGTACCCTCGTCTACCAGTTCGACGCCGGCTGGAATGGAACCGTCGTGGCCGAAGATGGCAACGGCATCCTGCCTTCGTATCTTGATCTGCGCTTCCCGGAATCGGATATTCCGGCGCAGGCGCGCGCCCTGTATCTGCATAACCGGGTGCGGCTGATCGCCGATTGCGATTACACGCCCGTGCCCCTGGTGCGGGCCGGGCATCATCGCCAGGCCCCGCCCACCGACCTGAGCCTTTCCACGCTCCGCAGCGTCTCGCCGGTGCACCTGCAGTACATGCGCAACATGGGCACGGCGGCATCGATGTCGGTCTCGCTGATCCACGAGGGACAGCTGTGGGGGCTGGTGTCGTGCCACAGCGCACAGCCGCGCCGGCTGCCCTATCACGTGCGCACGGCCTGCGAGTTCATGGGGCAGATCCTGTCGCTGCAGATCGCACTGAAGCAGCGCGCACGCGCCGTGGAGGAACGGGTCGGGCGCCGGTCCTTGCTGGTCAAGCTGCTGGGCCGCATGGCCGGCGACGAGGACTTCATGGCCGCGCTCCGCCGCGACCCCGACAGCCTGCTTTCACTGACCGGCGCGCAGGGCGCGGCCATCGTGCACAGGAACGACTGCGTGCGCCTGGGCCAATGCCCCGGGAATCCGGAGGTACTTGCGCTGGCACAGTGGCTCGCGACCGCGCACGTGGGCGAGGAAATGTACGTCACCGATCATCTGACCGCGGCCTGGCCGCCTGCGGAGCAGTTCAGCGATGTTGCCAGCGGCGTGATCGCCGTATCCATCTCCCAGCTGCATGACAGCTACCTGATGTGGTTCCGCCCAGAGGTGGTACGCACGGTCAGATGGGGTGGCGATCCACGCAAGAGCGCAGGCGGCAGCGACGCCCTGTCGCCACGGCATTCATTCGAGGCATGGAAAGAGACCGTGCAGCAGCGCAGCCTGCCGTGGAACGAGGCCGACTGCGATGCGGCGCTCGAGATGCGCAACGCCATCGTCGACATCGTGCTGCGCAAGGCGGAAGAGATGGCCGAACTGAACGAGCAGCTGATGCGCAGCAACAAGGAGCTGGAAGCGTTCTCGTATTCCATCAGCCATGATCTGCGCGCCCCGTTCCGGCATATCGTGGGCTATTCCGAACTGCTGGGCAGCTCGGCAGCCGAGCGCTTGAACGAGACCGAGCGGCGTTTCCTCGACACCATCGTTGATTCGGCCAAATCGGCCGGCACGCTGGTGGATGATCTTCTGAGCTTCTCCCAGATGGGCCGCTCGACGCTGGGTCGCGCACGCATCGACATGGCAGCCATGGTGGAGGATGTGCGGAAGATGCTGGAGTTCGAATACCACGGACGCGACGTCCACTGGCAGATCGGGGACCTGCCCCAGGTTGAGGCCGACCCCACCATGATGCGCCTGGTCTGGCAGAACCTGCTGTCCAATGCAGTGAAGTTCACCCGCGAGCGCACGCACGCGGTGATCGCAGTGGCGCACGAGCGCTCGGAAAGCGAGGATGTCTTCACTGTGCGCGACAACGGCTGCGGCTTCGACATGCGCTATGTGGACAAGCTGTTCGGCGTGTTCCAGCGGCTGCACCATGTCGAGGAATTCGAAGGTACCGGCATCGGCCTGGCCAACGTGCGCCGCATCATCGGCCGCCATGGCGGCCGCACCTGGGCCGAGGGCGAGCCGGGCAAAGGCGCCACCCTCCATTTCACCCTGCCCCTGCATTCTGGAGATGTTCAATGAGGGACCTGCGGCCGATCCTGCTTGTCGAGGACAGCCCCAAGGATGCTGAGTTGACCCTGGCCGCGCTGTCGCGTTGCCAGCTGCTCAATGATGTCATCCATGTGCGTGACGGCGCCGAGGCGCTGGACTATCTGCGATGCGAGGGCGCCTTTTCCGGTGCCCGCCATGGCGGCCCCGTGGTCGTGCTGCTCGATCTCAAGCTGCCGAAGGTCAATGGACTGGAGGTGCTCGAGCAGGTTCGTGGCGATCCCGTTCTCAGCAGCACCCCGATCGTGATGCTGACCTCGTCGCGGGAGGAGCAGGATCTGATCCGCAGCTATGAACTGGGGGTCAACGCGTTCGTGGTCAAGCCCGTGGATTTCAAGGAATTCTTCGACGCGATCCAGGGTCTTGGCATGTTCTGGGGAATCACCAATCAACCACCGCCGCATCGCCCGAACGGCTCGGGACACCACCATGGGTGATATCACCGACCGCGGCGAGCGCCTGCGCATCCTCATGCTGGAGGACAGCGCACTCGATGCGGAGCTGATCTCCGCCCAGCTGCTGCGGGCCGGCCTGGATTTCGAGGCGGAGCGCGTATGGACGCGTCGGGGCTTCCTCGATGCCATCGACAGCGGCACGCATGACGTCATCCTCGCCGATCATGTATTGCCCGGCTTCGATGGCGATGCGGCCCTGGCCCTGGCGCGCGAACGCGTCCCCCATACGCCATTCATTTTTGTTTCCGGCACGCTTACCGAAGAACTGGCGGTGCAGGCCCTGACCCGTGGCGCGCGCGACTACGTGGTGAAGCAGCGGCTGCAACGACTGCCGGACGCGATACGGCGTGCACGGCAGGAGGCCCACGAGCGTGGCGAGCTGGCCCAGGCCCAGGCGGCACTGAATGACAGCCAGGCGCAGTTGCAGCAGATCACCGACGTGGTTCCGGCGCTGATCGCGCAGTTCGATCACGAACACCGCTTCCGCTTCGCCAACCGTGCGTTTCTCGACTGGCACGGGGTAAGCCTGGCCGAGCTGCAGGGACGGACTGCGCGCGAGATCAGCGGGATTTCAGCCTTCGAGGAGGCGCTGCCCAGCCTGCAGCAGGTCCTCCAGGGAGAGCGCGCCAACTTCCAGGCACGTCTTGCCCATCGCAGCGGTGAGACACGCTTCGTACAGATGGACTGCGTACCGGAGCGCGCAGCCGATGGCCGCGTGGTCGGCTACATCTGCGTGGGCAGCGACGTTTCCCAGCTCAAGCGCGCCGAACTGGCCCTGCGCGAGGACAACCAGTCGCTGGAGCGGCAGGTTCAGGCGCGCACCGCCGAGCTCCGGGCCAGCAAGCGACGTCTGCAGTCCATCTTCGAGTCCAGCTTCCAGCATCAGGTGCTGCTTGACCTGTCCGGGCGTGTCGTCGACGCCAACGTCGCCTCGCTGGCCGCGGTGCTGGCCGAGAAGGCGCAGGTTGTGGATACCCCCTACTGGCAGACGCCCTGGTTCACCACCACGCCCGGAATGAGCGAGGTGATCGACAAGGCGGTTGCCGATGCCGTAAGTGGGCGCAGCTCCCTGCACTCGCTCGAACTGGAGCTGCCCACCGGCCGGCGAAGTTTCGACGTTTCATTCCGTCCGTTGCAGGACGGCGCAGGCGAGGTCACCGCGGTGGTGTCCGAAGCCGTGGAGACCACCGCACGACTACAGGCAGAGCATGCACTTCGGCAGGCGCAGAAGATCGAGGCCGTCGGGCAGCTGACCGGCGGCATCGCCCATGACTTCAACAATATCCTGACGGTCATCTCCGGCAACGTCGAGCACGCGATGCTGTTGAGCGGCCATCCTGGAGCGTCGGCCGAGGCGACCATACGCGCACTGGACAACGCCCTGAAGGGCGTCTCGCGCGCGGCAAGCCTGACCCAGCGGCTGCTGGCCTTCGCGCGCCGCCAGCCCCTGCGCAGCCAGGCCGTTAACCTCAACGACTGCATGCTCGGAATGCAGGACATGCTGCAGCGGGCGCTGGGCGAGCTGGTGCGACTGGAGATCAGCACGGCTGCCGGCATCTGGTGCGTGGAACTGGACGTCGCGCAGCTGGAGGCATCCGTGCTCAACCTCGCGGTGAATGCACGCGATGCGATGCCCAGCGGCGGCCGGCTGAAGGTCGAGATCGACAACAGCCATCTCGACGGCGACTACGCCGCCCTGTTCCCCGATGCGGCTCCGGGCGAGTACGTGATGCTGCGTGTCCGCGACAACGGCCACGGCATGCCGGCCGATACGCTGGCGCGGGTGTTCGAGCCGTTCTTCACCACGAAACAGGTGGGGCGTGGCACGGGCCTGGGGCTCTCCATGGTGCATGGTTTCGTCAAGCAGTCCGGCGGCCACGTCCTGATCGACTCCGTGGAGGGCGGAGGAACCAGCATCACCATGATGTTCCCGCGCTCGCCGCTGCCACTGCCCTGTGAATCTCCCGCGCCGGCAGCGGGCCTGGCCGGCTATGAACAGCGCGGCGAGACCATCCTGGTCGCTGAAGACAATGACGATGTCCGCGCATACACCGTCGACGCCCTGCGCCAGCTGGGTTACCGCGTGCTGGAGGCACATGACGGGCCGTCCGCGCTGCGCCTGCTGGAACGCCCGGACGCGCGCATCGATCTGCTGTTCTCCGATATCGTGATGCCCGGCATGTCCGGCTGGGAACTGGGTCGCGAAGTCCGGGAGCGCTGGCCTGAGGTGGCGATTCTGTTCACATCCGGCTATCCGCGCGATCATGACGCCCCCGGGGGCGCGGGCCGCTCTGCGGCGCTGCTGAGCAAGCCATTCACGCGCGCCGATCTGGCCGAATCGATCCGCGGCGTGCTGGCGTCCTCCAGCTGACGGACCGGGGCGCGCGCCGGCTCAGGGGCCTTGCCTGGTTCCGAGCCGGTTGATCTGCGCGCACTCAACGACGCCCGGCGGCTGTGGCATGTCGGCCAATGCAACCATCGCCCGCCCCAGGGCCAGATTGCTGGTCGCGACGGAAGGGGCCATGCGTGCGACCAGCCCCAGCACCGGGGCGCCGACACCATAGAGTGGCTTCATCCACGAATGCACCGTGCCTGTACCCGCAACAGGCTGGACACCGCCTGGTCGCAACATCACCGTACGGATCGGCAAGCGGGCCAGCGCCTGTTCGGTCTGCCCCTTCACCCGCAATGGCATGATGCGGCTCTGCGGATCAGCATGAGCCCCGGACACGTACAGGAAGCGCCCCTGTGGACATGCCTGGGCGAACGCCGAAGCCACGGCAAGCGTGGCATCGAAGGTCACCGCGCGGTACTCGGCTTCGCGGGTTCCCACCGGCGGCGCTCCGGCGCAGTAAAGGCAGGCGTCGAATCCCGAAAACAGGTCAACACTCCCGGCGGCCTGCCGGAAATCGGCGAGCAGCAGCTCGGCGACCTGCTGCCCCGGCCGGCTGCCCGGCCTGCGGACCAGTGCCGTGACACGCTGCACCCGGGGCGATTCCAGGCAGGCCAGGACAACGCCCTGCCCCACCAGCCCTGTTGCACCGGCAACGAGCAGCTTCATGCGGCCAGGGGCGGCGTGGCTGTCCACGGGGCTCAGAGTTTCACGAAACGCTGGATGCGGCGCGCCAGCCAACCACTGAACACCAGCGGGGCATCCAGCGCGGATACACAGATGCATGGCACGCCCGGCGCCGTCACCGGCTGGTGCTCAACGTCCTCGTCAAGATCCGCGACATCGCCAGGCGCGAACAGGCCCAACGCATCGTTGTAGGAACCGCGCAGGATCTGCGTCAGTTCGCTCTGTCCGTGGCTATGCATCGGCAGGCACTTTCCGGGGGCGATCTTCAGCATGATCAACGATGGCATCTGTTCGGCCCGGATGCAGTGCACGCCAGGCGCGATCCAGCGCCAACGCAGCGCTGCCAGTGACCTGCCGAAATACGGGTGCAGCGATGCAGGCAGGTAGTCCGGATCAGCCTCCGGCCGTTCATGCGGCACCTCCCGTGGCGATGATGGCTCGGCCGCTGCTGAGACCGCCTGCGAGGACAGATGGGCCAGCATGGCCTCGCGCAGGGCGTCCCGGCGGTCTTCGGCAAGCGCAGGCTGGGTGTGTTCCAGCAGCGCCGAACCGATCGCCTCAGCCTCCCGCAGGCGCTGCCGGCACACCGGGCAGCGCTCCAGATGCGTGCCGGCGACGATACTCAGTGGCACCGGCAGTGCGCCGGCCGCATAACTCATCAACGTCGATTCGTGCAGATGGTGGTGCGGGCTCATTGCGCACCTCCGATCCGCGACTGCAGGCGCAGGAATGCGCGGCGGAGATGCGACTTCACGGTCCCCAGCGGCATGCCCAGAATGGAGGCGATCTCACCGTGGCTCTTGGCCTCGAAGTACGACATCCGGACCATGCGCGCCTGCACGGCCGGCAGTTCGTTGATGCGCTGGCGCAGCCGTGCATGGTCGGCAAACTGCTCGGCGCTGCTGCGCTCGACCAGGTCCGCGGCAGCGGCCTCTTCGACGGCCGCCTGGACCTGCATCCAGCTGCGCTCGCGCCGGACCCGGTCGATATGCAGGTTGCGGGCGATCCGGTAGAGCCATGTACTCAGTGCCGCCTGCGCCGGATCGTAGTCTCCAGCGCGCAGCCACACCTTCAACAGGCATTCCTGCGCAAGCTCTTCAGCCACGGCATCCGGCACGCCGAGTCCGCGCAGATAGACGCACAACCTGGGCATGAAGTGGTCGTAGATGCGCATGAAGCAGTCGCGGTCGCGCAACCGCGCCACCGCGTCCATGTCACCGGTCCAGTTCAGTGCGTCAGTGCTGGGCTGCTGGGAACTGGACACGAGGCGGGCGGTGTCGAAGGGAACGGGAGGGCTGGCGGCGTCAGGGTACATCTGCGGTCGCGGCGGGCTGGTGAAGGTCTGTCCTGAGTACGGGCCACGGGCCCGTTTGGATGCAGCGCCGACCTGCATCCAGCAACGGCCCTGCCGCGTATGCCAGGACGTCCCCCCGCCGGAGCGCCTTCGATGCGCATCACTCTCCTGCTGCTGTGCCTGCCCTGCCACGCACTCTCGGCCACCCTGCTGCACAACGAGGGCATCGCCACCCTGCCGGATGGCCGGGTGGCCTACCGCGAGATGCACTGGCAGCGGGGCGCCACGGAAGGCGCCGAGCGCTGGGTCCAGTACCTGTGCCCGGACGGCCAGCCCTTTGCAAGAAAACACATGGCGGCCACGGATCGACCGCTGGCGCGCGGCTACCGGCTGCTCGACCAGCGCTCCGGTCAGCAGGCTGACGTGGAGATGTCCAGCGATACAGTCCGCATCTCGTGGAAGGAGAGTGCCTCGTCCACATCGCGGCAGGCACGCCTGCCAGCGCCTGCCGGTGCAGTCGTCGATGCCGGCTTCGATGCGGCCGTGCGCCAGCACTGGACACCGCTGCTGCAGGGAGCCGAGGTGACCCTGCCCTTTCTCGTCCCCGGGCGCCAGCGCTTCTATCCGGTCAAGGTCAGCTGGCGTGGTGCGAACCGCTGGCGCGGGCTGGCTGCACAGTCATTCGAGGTCCAGCTGGACACCTGGTATGGCGGCGTGGCCCCGCGCCTGTCACTGGTCTACGCCGAGGCCGATCGTCGCCTGCTGGAGTTCCGCGGCACCAGCAACCTGCGCGATGCACGTGGCACTTACCCCGCCGTGGTGGTGCGCTTCGACAGCCCGCCTGCGCCCCAGCCGGACAGCCAGTGGCAGCAGGCGTGGGCGCGGCCTCTGGTCGCCGGGTGCGCCGTTACGGCGAAGTGAAGACAAACAGGAAGACGAAGAATCTGCGACGAGGCGCATCCATTTCCCGCCCTGCTGCGTAGAGAAACACACGCCTCTCTCGAGATCCGCCCCATGGCTTCCGCAGCGCCCCTCCGCAGCCGACGCGAACGCCTTCTGAGCACCATCCGGCGCTGGTTCGACGCCGGCACTGCAATGGACACCGACAGTGGGCGTGCGGATCGGATCGACTGGCTGCGCGCGGTGCCATTCGCACTGATGCACCTGGCCTGCCTCGGCGTGATCTGGGTGGGGGTGTCCTGGATCGCCGTGGCCGTGGCAGCTGCGCTCTACGCGATCAGGATGTTTGCGATCACCGCCTTCTATCACCGCTACTTCTCGCATCGAACCTTCCAGGCGCCGCGCTGGGTGCAGTTCGTATTCGCGGTGATCGGCGCTTCCAGCGTGCAGCGCGGCCCGCTGTGGTGGGCCGCGCACCACCGGCATCACCACCGCCACGCCGACCAGCCGCAGGACCCCCATTCCCCACGCCAGCGCGGATTCTGGCGCAGTCACATGGGCTGGTTCCTGACCCGCGAGGCGTTCACCACCGACCTTGCCCGGGTGCCTGATCTGGCCCGGTTCCCGGAACTGCGCTGGCTGGACCGCTTCGACATCGCGGTGCCGGTACTGCTGGCGGCAGGCCTTTATGCACTGGGCGAACTGCTCGAACGGGCAGCGCCCGGCCTGCACACGTCCGGGCCGCAGCTCCTGGTCTGGGGCTTCTTCGTTTCCACCGTCGCCCTGTTCCATGCCACGGTCACCATCAACTCGCTGGCGCATCGCTTCGGCCGGCGCCGCTTCGATACCCGTGACGACAGCCGCAACAATCTGTGGCTGGCACTGCTGACCTTCGGCGAGGGTTGGCACAACAATCATCACTTCTTTCCCGGCTCGGTCAGGCAGGGCTTCCGTTGGTGGGAGGTGGACATGACCTGGTACGGGCTGCGCGCAATGGCCGCCCTGCGGCTGGTCAGCGGGCTCAAACCCATCCCTGCGTGGGTCCTGGACAAGGCGAGATACTGACATGCGCATCGCAGTCATCGGCTCGGGAATCTCTGGTCTGGCCAGTGCATGGTGGCTGGACGGCGAACATGACGTCACGCTGTTCGAGGCCAACGACTATCTCGGCGGACACACCCACACCCACGACCTCGAGCTGGGCGGGACGCGGATGGCCGTGGACACCGGGTTCATCGTGTTCAATCCGCTGCACTATCCGCTTCTGAGCGCGCTGTTCGACGAACTGGGCGTCGCCTCGCGGCCCACCACCATGAGTTTCTCCATGCACAGCGAGCGGTCGGGCGTAGAGTACAACGCCACCTCGCTGGACGGCCTGTTCTGCCAGCGACGCAACCTCGTTTCGCCGCGCTTCTGGGGAATGCTCTCCGACCTGCGGCGCTTCTATCGCGATGCGCCGCTGCTGCTGGCCGAGCGGGAAGGCCCAACGCTGGGCGACTATCTGCGCAGCCAGCGCTATGGCAAGGCCTTCGTCGACGAGCATCTGCTGCCGATGGCGTCGGCGTTGTGGTCGTCGCCGACGGCGACCGTCCTGGACTTCCCCGCACGCTACCTGGCCCAGTTCATGGCCAACCACCAGATGCTGCAGATGACCGGCCGCGCTCCGTGGCGCGTGGTGGAAGGTGGTTCGGCGCGCTACGTGGACGCCCTGCGCCGCCGCTGGCGGGTGCACGAGCGCCTGGAGTGTCCCGTCCTCGCCGTCGAGCGGATGCCTTGGGGCGCGCGCGTGCACAGCGCTGTGGGCGTGGAAGGATTCGATGAAGTGATCCTCGCCTGCCACAGCAACCAGGCGCTGGCACTGCTGGCCGATGCCGATCCGATCGAGCGTGACGTACTGGGTGCCATCCGCTACCAGCCCAACGACGTCGTACTGCACACCGATGCATCCCTGCTGCCCCGCAACCGCAAGGCATGGGCTGCATGGAACGCGCATGTGCCGCGCGATCCCGCCGCTCCCTGCACCGTGAGCTACTGCATGAACCTGCTGCAGGGGCTGCCCGGCGACATCCCGCTGGTCGTGACGCTCAACCGCACCGAGGCGATCGACCCACGCCGCATACTGCGTCGCATGAGCTATGCACACCCGGTGCACGATCATGCTGCGGTCCGAGCCCAGCAGCGCTGGGCCGACGTACAGGGCCGCCGCCACACCTGGTTCGCCGGAGCCTATTGGGGGTGGGGTTTCCACGAAGATGGCATCCGCAGTGCCCGTCGTGTCGTCGACGCGATGCGGACCTGTTCGCCGCAGCCACGTCCCATGACGCAGGACGAGGCCGCCGCATGAGCGCCAGCGCCCTCTACTTCGGCCACGTGATACACCGCAGGCACCAGCCGCACGCGCACGCCTTCCGCTACCCGGTCGCGCAGCTGCTGCTTGATCTCGACGAGCTGGACACGATCTTTGCCGGACGATGGCTGTGGTCCGTGAACCGCCGCAATCTGGCGGAGTTCCGGCGCAGCGACTACTTCGGCGACCCCTCGATGCCGCTTCCGGAAGCGGTCCGCCGCCATGTCGCAGGCGTGCGGGGTCATCGCCCGGCGGGGCCCATCCGCCTGCTGACCCATCTGCGCTTCGGCGGCCACGTCTTCAACCCGGTCAGCTTCTATTACTGCTACCAGCCTGACGGCAGCACACTGGACTGCATCGTGGCCGAAATCACCAATACGCCCTGGAAAGAGCGCCACGCCTACGTCCTGTCAGTGGCAGACGCGGCCAACGAGCCGGGCTCACTGCGCTGGCAGTTCCAGAAGCGCTTCCATGTGTCGCCGTTCATGGCGATGGACTGCACCTACGACTGGCGGTTCAGCACGCCCGGCGAGGACCTCAGGGTCCACATGCAGGTTCTGCAGGAGGGCGTGCGCCAGTTCGACGCCACGCAGCACATGCAGCGACGTCCGCTGGACGCGCGCGGCCTGGCGAAGGTGCTCACCCTGTATCCCTTGATGACCGTACAGGTCGTTGCAGCGATTCACTGGCATGCGCTGCGGTTGTGGCTCAAGCGCAACCCTGTCCATGACCACCCCTCACTTGCCGGAAAACCGCGATGAACGAGATGACTCCATCGGCAGCCATGCCCCGGGCCGGCGTGCTCGACGCATACCTGCGCCAACGCCTGCTGTCCCAGCTTGCGCCGCTGCGCGAAGGCCAGCTGCGGGTACGGGATGCCCTCGGCGAAGCACTGCTGGGCGACGCAGCAGGGGAACTGCATGTCACGGTGACCATCGACGATCCGGCGTTCTATCGCAAAGTCGCCGCACAAGGCAGCGTAGGCGCCGGCGAGAGCTACATCCATGGCGACTGGCAATGCGACGACCTGGTTGCGCTGGTACGCCTGCTGGTGCGCAACCGCGACCTGCTGGACGGCATGGAACGTGGCCCGGCACGCATCGGCGGCTGGCTGCTGCGCGGCTGGAACCGGCTGCGCCGCAACAGCCGCGAAGGCAGCCGGCGCAACATCGCGGCCCACTACGATCTCGGCAACGACTTCTTCGCCCTGTTCCTGTCAACGGACCTGATGTATTCATCGGCGCTGTTCGCCAGCGAGCAGGACACGCTCGAGGACGCCTCGCGGCGCAAGCTCGATCGCATCTGCCAGCAGCTGCGCCTGGCACCCGGAGACCGGGTGGTCGAGATCGGCACGGGGTGGGGCGGGTTCGCACTGCATGCCGCGCAGCATTACGGCTGCCATGTCACTACCACCACGATCTCCGCCGAGCAGCATGCGCTGGCCACGGCACGGGTGCGCGCCGCGGGCCTGGAGGATCGCATCACCCTGCTGATGAAGGACTATCGCGACCTCGACGGGCAGTACGACAAGCTGGTCTCGATCGAGATGATCGAAGCGATCGGTGCCCAGTATCTGGACACCTACATGGCCACCCTGCAACGGCTGCTCAAGCCGGACGGGCTGGCCCTGCTGCAGGCGATCACCATTGAAGACCACCGCTACGAGCAGGCGCGCCGAAGCGTGGACTACATCAAACGCCACGTGTTCCCCGGCAGCTTCATCCCTTCCATCAACGCGATCATGGCCGCCAAGACCCGTGCCAGCGATCTGCAGCTGCTGGCGCAGCAGGACTTCGGTCATTCCTATGCGCTCACGCTGCGGGCGTGGCGCCAGCGATTCCTAGCACAGCTTCCCGCAGTGCATGCGCAGGGGTTCGACGCGCGGTTCTGCCGTCTGTGGGAGTTCTACCTGGCCTACTGCGAGGGCGGCTTCCTGGAACGTTCGATCGGCGTTTCACACCTGCTGCTGGCACGCCCCGGCCATCGGGGCAGCGCGCACGCCACGGGTGCACACTGACATGCGCCGCACCTGGCTCAATCTGCTCGGCAACCAGGCGGTCTGGCTGTGCGCGGTCGCTGGCGCCGGGCGCGGGCTGCAATGGCCAGCACTGCTGGCCGCCACACTGTTCGTGGCCAGCCAGCTCAGCACCAGTCCCCTGCCCCGGGTCGAGCTCCGCCTGCTGGTCCTGGCCCTGGCCTGTGCGTGGCTGGTCGATGGTGCCGCTGCCGCCGCAGGCGTGGTGCGTTATGCCGCTGCGCCCCTGGGCTGGGTGCCGCCGCCCTGGATCCTCGCACTCTGGGCGTCCTTCGCGATGACGATCAATGCATCGATGGCCTTCCTGCAGCGGAACACGGTGCTCCCCGTGTGCTTCGGCCTGCTGCTTGCCCCGCTGGCGTACCTGTCCGCCAGCCGCGGCTTCGACGCCGTGCAGCTTTCGCCCCCGGCCTGGAAAGGCCTGCTGACGCTGGGTATCGGCTGGAGCATCGCCCTGCCGCTGCTGTGTATCGCTGCGCGTCGCTGGTCGAGGCCCGCCATCCGCCCACCGTTTGCCGGAGCCCGACCATGAACGCCCTGCCCTGGGTTGCCCTGTATGCCCTGCTCATCATGGCCTGGGGATGGGCATGGCAACGCCGCCACCGCAACATCGGCATCGTCGATGTGCTGTGGGCGAAAGGCGTAGGTGCGTCAGCGATGATACTGGCCCTGCTCGGTGACGGCGCCACGCTGCCGCGCGTGGCCCTTGCGGTGCTGGGCGGCCTGTGGGGCGGCCGACTCGCACTGCACCTGTGGGGCCGCGTGCGGCGCGAGGCCGAGGATGGGCGTTACCGATACCTGCGAGATCACTGGCAGAGCCACCAGGGCAAGATCTTCGGCTTCTTCATCGCCCAGGCGCTGCTGATCGTGCTGTTCTCCCTGCCATTCGTGGCCGTCGCCAGCAACGACTCGCCCGCCACGGCGGGCTGGGTTGCCGCCGCTGCCGCAGTCTGGCTGTTGAGCGTCGGCGGCGAGGCGCTGGCCGACCATCAGCTCGCACGGTTCCGCGCCGACCCGGCCAACAAGGGGCGCACCTGCCGCACCGGCCTCTGGCGGTACTCGCGGCACCCCAACTACTTCTTCGAATGGCTGCACTGGTTCACCTACGTCCTGCTCGCGGCCGGCTCGCCATTGGGCTGGCTTGCCTGGACAGGACCGGTGCTGATGTACCTGTTCCTGCGCTATCTCAGCGGCATTCCCTTCACCGAAAAGCAGGCGTTGCGCAGCCGTGGGAAGGACTACCGCGCCTACCAGCGCAGCACGCCGATGTTCTTCCCGTGGTTCCCGCGTTCGTCCAAGGAGCACCTGCCATGACTGTCGCCACATCGCTCGCAACGCCTGCCGATCCGGAAACCGGGCTGATCGCCTGGGCCGAGCGCGGCCTCATTCCGGATGTGGCCCTGCGCTCCGGTATCCGCCGGCTGTGCGCCCAACGCCTCCAAGAAGAGAGTGCCGGGGGCATCGAGGCGCAGTCCGCGCGCTTCAACCAGTGCCTTGAGCAGTTGGCCGGCAGCCCGGTCGCGCTTCATGTCGATGCCGCCAACCGGCAACACTATGAAGTCCCCGCCGCATTCTTCCAGGCCTGCCTGGGCAAGCGCCTGAAATACAGCAGCTGCTACTACCCGAGCGGTCGCGAGACCCTGGACGAAGCCGAAGTCGCCATGCTCGAGCTCTACGGCGAGCGTGCCAGCCTGGCTGACGGGCAGCACATCCTTGAACTGGGGTGTGGCTGGGGCTCGCTGACCCTGTGGATGGCCGAGCGCTTCCCGGGCGCGCGCATCACGGCGGTGTCCAATTCGCACAGCCAGCGCCAGCACATCCTTGAACAGTGCAGGCTGCGCGGGCTGGGCAATGTCGAGGTGATCACCTGCGATGTGAACCGGCTGGAGCTGCCCGCCGGCCGTTTCGACCGCTGCGTTTCGGTGGAGATGTTCGAGCACGTCCGCAACCATGCGCAGCTGATGTCACGCATCGCGCAGTGGCTGAAGCCCGACGGCGCGCTGTTCGTGCACATCTTCGCCCACCGCACCCTGATGTACCCCTTTGAAGCCGAAGGCGGCGACAACTGGATGGGACGGCATTTCTTCACGGGCGGCCTGATGCCCGCTGCCGACACGCTGCTGCACTTCCAGCAGGACCTGCGCCTGCAGCGGCGCTGGCTGCTGGATGGCACGCATTACCAGCGTACGGCTGACCACTGGCTGGCGAACCAGGATGCCGCGCGTGAACGCATCATGCCGATCCTGGAGGCAACCTATGGCAGGCCGGCGGCAAGGCAATGGTGGAACCGCTGGCGCATGTTCTGGATGGCCTGCGCCGAGTTGCTCGGCTACGACAACGGCCAGCAGTGGCTGGTTGCCCATTACCTGTTCCGGCCACGTTGAGGTCACCATGCGCCCCCTTCCGCTGCTCTCGTTCCTGGCGATCGCCCTGTTCGGCACCGGCTGCAGTTCAAGTGACCTGCGCCCTCTGCCGCGACCGCAGGCGGTCGACGTTCCCCGCTTCATGGGCGACTGGTACGTCATCGCCCATATCCCTTCCTGGCCGGAACGCGAAGCGTTTGACGCCATTGAAAGCTACGCGCCGCGGCCGGACGGCCGCATCCAGACCACCTTCACGTATCGCAAGGGCAGTTTCGACGCACCACAGCGATCGATGCACCCGATCGGCAGGGTCGAGAAGGAAGGCAACGGCGCCATCTGGGGCATGCAGTTCGTATGGCCCATTCAGGCCGAGTACGTCATTTCCTGGATCGATAGCGACTACCAGCAGACCATCGTTGCGCGCAGCAAGCGCGACTACGTGTGGTACATGGCCCGCACCCCGCAGGTCTCTGCGGAGGACTATGCGCAGGCGGTGAAACGCATCGCCGCGATGGGATATGACACCCGCGAGCTGCGGCGCGTGCCGCAGTCACTGCGCTGACGTCCCGCACGGACCGGGCCCCGCTGCGCGGGAGCCCGGCCCTTCAGCCCGCTCAGGCTGCCAGGCGTTCGACCTGGCGACGGGTCAGGTCGTTGAAGCGGCCCAGCGACATCAGGTGCTGGTGGATCAGGGCCAGCCAGCCGCTGCGGTGCCATTCGATCACGGTTTCCTCGGGCAGCGCGACGAACTTCTCGACGTCGACCACCTGGAAGCCGTTGAGGTTGAACTCCTGACCGTTCGGAGCGCGTACGGTCGCATTGCGCTCGACCAGCAGCCCCTTTTCGATGAGCGCCTTGGAGAAGGCCTGGGTCTGTTCGTGCTCGCGGGTGTACTGCCCGCAGAACTCCAGCGCCTGCTGCACCATGTCGGTGGCCTTGCCGTCGGCGAACAGCGCCTGGCCTTCCTCGCCTCCCTTGACCACGCGCGGGCTCGCTTCATCGATGCCGAGCAGGAAATCATTGTCCGCGCCGGTGTCGATGAAGATGAAGGGGTGGCGACGCAGATAGGCCGGAATGTAGGCCTCGTCTTCCCACAGCCCGTCCTTGATGAACAGGTTCTCGTTGGTCACGCCGACGGCGGCCATCGGAACGGCGCCCGGGCCGGCGAACAGGATCGGGAAATGATGCAGTGCCAGCGAGAACTCGCCGAGCACCAGCGGAATGGCGTTGTTGCCGGCGGCGAAATCAAGCTTGCCCGGCAGGATGCGCAGGTCGGCGTGCACATCAGCCTGCAGCGGCACCGGACGGGTGTAGAACAGGGGGGTGCCGGCCTGCGCCGCTTCGGTGGTGGTGTCGCTGGTGGTCATCGTAGGAACCGTTTCGTCATGCGCGCCTGCCATCCCGGGCGCGCCAGCGGGAACAACCTGAATCCCGCATTATCAACAAGCCGGGTGACGACCACCACCCCGGCACTGACTTATTTCAGCTGCAGCGGATAGCGCTGCCACAGGACGTGGACAAGGAAGCCCGCCAGTTCGGTGTCGCGCGCACTGACCGCGGCGCGGATCTTGTCCAGCAGGACCATGTCACTGCAGGAGCGCACATCGGCGTGGTTGGCCTGGCCCGACCTGCGTGCGCGGTAACGCGCGGCGCGCTGCGCATCGCTCATCGCGTACCCGAATTTGGGCGGACGACCGCGCTTGCGCGGCAGGGTCAGCTCCAGGGTTCCGGGGTCTTTGTCATCACGCATGAGTGGGGGCAGACAGCGGCAAGCAACGACGGGTGCGCAATTTATCGTGAGGCATCACTTTAATCCAGCTTTTTCTACACTTTTGTTGCACTGCAATGCGCCCTGCCGCCGCTCGCCAGCAGCAAGAGGGGCCCGCGAACGGGCCCCTTGCACACTTCAGGCAGCGCGTACCGGCTCGTAACCGTGCAGGTGCGCTTCACTGCTGGCGCGCCCCTGGCTGAGCGAGCGCAACGCAGTGGTGTAGCCCACCAGTTGCGCCAGCGGTGCAAAGCCGCTCACTTCGGCACGGCCCTCCTGGTCCTCGATGCGCGCGACGCGACCGTGGCGACGGTTGAGGTCGCCGACCACGTCGCCCACCGACGCCGAGGGCGAATGCACCGTTACCGCCATCACCGGCTCCAGCACCTGCGTGCCGGCACTGGCCAGCGCGGCCCTGACGGCCTCACTGCCGGCCCGGTGGAACGCCATGTCCGAGGAATCCTTGGCATGGGTCTGGCCGTCCACCAGGGTCACTTCGATGCCCACGACCGGATGCCCATGCGGTCCTTCCGACAGCGCCGCACGCGCACCCTTCTCCACCGCTGCGATGAAACCACGGGGGATCACGCCTCCGACGATGCGATCGTTGAACACCACCTGGTCGTCCTCACGCGGCGCCACGTCCAGCACCACATGGGCGAACTGGCCCTGGCCACCGCTCTGCTTGACGACCCTGCCGACCACGCCGGAGACCGCACGCAACGGCATTTCCTGGTAGGCAACGCGCGGCGAACCGATGCCGACATCGACCTTCCATTCGCTGCGCAGGCGCTCGACCATCACCTCCAGGTGCAGTTCGCCCATGCCCCATACCAGCGTTTCGCCGCTCTCGCGATCAGTTTCCACGCGGAATGATGGATCCTCCTGGGCGAGGCTGGCCAGCCCCTGCGCCATGCGGATCAGGTCTGCTGCGCGCGCAGGTTCCAGGCGCCACGCCAGCACCGGTGCCTGTGCCTGGATGCTCTCCAGGCGCAGCGGCTGGTCGCGTGCGCTCAGCGTTTCACCGCTGACTGCATCCTTCCAGCCCAGCACCGCGACGATGTCACCGGCCACGGCCTGCTCGATGTCATGGGTCTGGTCCGCCTGCACCCGCACCAGACGGCTCACACGCCGACCCTGCGGATGCTGCGAGCTGGCCACAGCGTCGCCTGCCTTCAGCGTCCCCGAATACAACCTCACGAAGCTCAGCGCACCGTGCTGCTGATGGGTGATCTTGAACAGCAGGCCCGCCAGCGGACCCTCCGGATCCGGCGGCAGCAGCACGTCGCCGGCCTCGCCTTCGGCAGTGACGGCAGGCCGATCCAGCGGCGAAGGCAGGTAATCGACCACCGCATCCAGCAGCGTCTCGATGCCCTTGTCCTTGAACGCCGCACCCGCAAGTACCGGCACGCCCGCACCGGCCAGCGTCGCCCGCCGGAGTGCCGCGCGCAGCAGCTCCGCATCGATCACCCGGCCTTCCAGCCACGCATCGGCCAGACCCTCATCATGGTCGGCCACGGCCTCCACCAGCGCGTCGCGCCGCGGTTGCCACTGGCTGCGTGCAGCGTCATCCCACGGCGTGATGGTCACCACGCCGCCGTCGCGCCACTGCAGCACGCGCTCATCCACCAGATCGACCCAGCCGCTGAAGTCGCTTTCGCTGCCCAGCGGCACACCCAGCGCCCACGGCCGCGCCTGCAGCTTGTCCTGCAGCTGCTCCAGCACGCGCTCGAACGAGGCGCCGACGCGATCCATCTTGTTGACGAAGGCGATCAACGGCACCCGGTGCCGGCGCGCCTGGCGCCACACCGTTTCCGACTGCGGCTGCACGCCATCCACGGCAGAGAACACCGCAACGGCACCGTCGAGCACCCGCAGCGAACGCTCGACTTCAATGGCGAAATCGATGTGGCCCGGGGTGTCGATCAGGGTCAGCCGATGCGGCGGCAGATCGCGCGGCGCCCACTGCGCCTGCACGGCTGCTGCGCCGATGGTGATGCCACGTTCGCGCTCGATCGCCGAGAAATCGGTGGTGGCGTTGCCGTCATGGACCTCACCGACGCGGTGGATCTCGCCGCTCTTCCACAGCAGTCGTTCGGTGAGCGTGGTCTTGCCGGCGTCGATGTGGGCAATGATGCCGAGGTTGCGACGACGGGAAAGGATCTGGGTGTTCATGTGATGGGTTCCTGCAAGCCAACTTCGGGGGCCGCGCACCCCGGTTGGCGACAGGGTGCGCGGCTAGCGTTCGGTCTCGGCGATCTGGTGCATGGCACGTTCTCCTTGCGGTGCAGCGGGTGGATGAAAGGGACTACGGAAACGAAAAGAGCGCCCCGGAGGGCGCTCTGTGGATGGTCCAACGGTGGCCGATTCAGCGGCCCCGTCGAGCTCCAGGCAGACACGCCCGTTCCGCGCTTGCGCGGGTCAGGGTGAAAAACTTCAGGAGCGGCATCCGGTTCATGGGGCGCATTCTAGAGCTGTGAATCTGGCGCGCAAGCACTGATTGCGCGCACCAGTGGAACGATGAGGATTCCTTTCGCCGCCCGGATCAGGTCACCACCACCAGCGGCACGCCGCGCTTCGGATGCTCCAGTACGACCACGTCCTGCTGATAGACCCGCTGCAGGGTGTCCACGGTCAACACCTCCGAGGGTGAGCCATCGGCGGCCACCCTGCCCTGTTCCAGCAGCACGATGCGGTCGGCATGGCCGGCGGCCAGATTCAGGTCGTGCAGCACCACGATCACACAGGCCCCGGCCTCGGCACAGGCACGCACGCTGCGCAGCGTGCGCTCCTGATGGCGCAGATCCAGCGCAGCGGTCGGCTCGTCGAGCAGCAGCAGCGGCGTATCCTGCGCCAGCACGCGCGCGAACGTGGTCCGGGCCGATTCGCCCCCGGACAACTGCTGCACCTCGCGCAGGCGCAGCGCCTGCAGTTCGGTCGCGTCGATCGCGGCCTCCACCTGCGTGCCATCGCGTACGGGATCGGGCGGGTGTGGCAGGCGCCCCATCGCAACCACCTCCTCCACGCTGAAGGCGAAGCGCACGCCGTGCTCCTGCGGCATCACCGCGCGCTCGCGCGCCAGTGGACCGGCCTTGTAGCCGGCCAGCGGCCTGCCAAGCAGGCTCACCTCACCCGCATCGGCACGCAGATCGCCTGCAGCGACTGCCAGCAGCGTCGATTTGCCAGCGCCGTTGGGCCCCACCAAGGCAGTGACCGTCGCCGGCTCGAACGCCAAGTTGATGCCGTGCAGGATCTCGCGCTGCCCGCGTCGCACCACGACGTCGCGCAGATGAAGCAGGGCCGTCATGGGGCTGCCTTGCGGCGCTGCTGCAGCACCAGCCAGAGGAAGAACGGTGCACCCAGTGCAGCCGAGAACAGACCGAGTGGAATCTCCGCCGGCGGGTCGAGCGTGCGCGCGGCCGTATCGGCCACCACGATCAGCAGCGCCCCCAGCAGGCCGGAAAGAGGCAGCAACCAGCGGTGCCCCGGCCCCACCAGCATGCGCGCCACGTGTGGCACCACCAGGCCGACGAAGCTGATCGAACCGGCAAACGCGACGGCCGCACCCACCAGCAGTGCACTGAACGCCACCAGCCGGCGGCGGGTCCGTGCCACGTCCAGGCCCAGATGCTGGGCCTGGCGTTCCCCCAGCGCCAGCATGTCCAGTGGCGTTGCCAGGCGCTGCAGCGCGAACACGCCGATGGCGAACAACGGCACCACGGCGGCGACATCACTCCAGCTGGCGCGGGCCAGCGAACCCATCTGCCAGAACACCAGCGACTGCAGTTCGCTCTCGCTGGCGATGTAGGTCAGGAAACCGATCAGCGCCGAGCAGAACGCCGCCATGGCGATGCCGACCAGCAACAGAGTGGCATTGCCACTGCCCTTGCCCGGCCGGGCAAGGGCGTAGGTCAGGCCGATCGCCAGCGCACCGCCGGCAAACGCGGCCACCGGCACCAACCAGCCGGCCGCACCTGCAGCACCGAGCACGATGGCGGCGACCGCGCCCAGCGCGGCGCCCTGGCTGACGCCGACAATGCCCGGGTCCGCCAACGGATTGCCGAACAGGCCCTGCAGGCTGGCACCGGCCATCGCCAGCGATGCACCCACCACCGCGCCCAACAGGGCGCGCGGGATGCGCAGCTGCCAGACCACCGCCAGGTCGCGGCTGCTCACCGCCTGCGGATCGAGCAGCCCCATCTTCACCGCCAGCGCCTGCAGCACCTCCAGCGGTGGCAAGCGCAGTGGCCCGACCGCGAACGAGGCCAGAACGGCGGCCAGCAGTGCCAGCATCGCCACCATCAACATCGTCCGCCCGCGACGACGGCGCCGGTCCGCCGGACTCATGCCTTCGGCAGCGCCGCCAGCGCCCGCGCCAGCGCCAGCGCGCCTGCCCCGGAACCTACGCTGGTGTACTTGAGCTGCACATCCGGCATCACCCAGACCCGGTTGGCCTGCCCGGCCGGCGTCTGCTTCAGCGTCGGGTACGACTTCCACAGACCCTCGGCACCGCCGAACAGCTGCAGGTCGTGCTCGGTCACCAGAATCACCTCCGGTGCCGCGGCGACCACGCCCTCATTGCTCAGCTGCGAGTAGTTCTTCACTCCCGCTTCGGTGCCGATGTTGACGCCGCCGGCCAGCGCAATCAGTTGCGCCGATGCGCTGTCGGCGCCCGCGACGGTCGGTGCGCCACCGGCACCGGTGGCCGAAACATGGATCACACGCGGCGCATGGCCCAGGCCCCGGCCGATCGCTGCGGCCTCATCCAGCTGACGCTGCACCTGCGTGGCAAGCGTCTGCCCTGCTTCGGCCAGCCCGAGTGCGGCGGCGACCTTGCGCACCTTGTCCGGCGCCGGCTGCAGATCGTCGATGACCACCGCCGGCTCCCCCACCTCGCGCAGCTTCTTCGCCAGCTCGGTGTGGCGGCGCAGGCTGTTGCCCAGGAACAGCGAACCCCGCAGGCTCAGCACACCCTCCACACCCGTGGTGCGGTTGAACAGGAACTGGTGCGGCGCAGCCCGGCCAGCCTCGGTGGTGGTGTTGGTCGGGGCGGCAAATACCTGCTTGCCCAGCCCCAGCGCCTCGATCACCGTGATGACGTCGTCGCCACCGGCGATGATCCGGCTGGTGTCGGTCACCGCGATATCGGCGCCGTCATCGGAATGCACCTTGGCCGGCAGCACGGCCTTCTGGTCATGCACGGCCGGCATCTCGGCACCGGCCACGCGTTTCCAGCCTGCCGGCAACGCGGTGTCCGCGGCGGCCGCCATTGCCGCCGGCGGCGGTTCGGAAGGCTTCTTGGCATCGGAGGGAGCCGACGAGCCGCCACAGGCAGCCAGTGCCAGCGAAACAGCCAACGGAAGTGCGCACAGGCGCAGACGGGGCACGATGTTCATGGACGTTCTCCTTGCTGGCAGGGCGACGCGCGCGCCGCCCTGCCGTCTGACTTACTGCTTCGGGGTGATGCGGGTGATGCGGTCACCCCTCGGGTCTTCAGCGCCGCGCGACTTGTTCACCGCAAACACGTTGCCCTTGCCATCGGCACGGACGTGGTTCGGCAAAGTGCCGCCGTCGAGGTTGGCGACCACCTTGCCCTCGCGGTCGACCACGGTCACGGTGCCGGCGCCACGGTTGCTGACATAGGCCAGGCCGGATGCATCATCGAAGGCGACGTTCAGCGCACCCGCGCCCACCGGCACATCGTGCAGCACCTTGCCGGCTGCGACGTCGACGATCAGCAGGTTGTCGGTGCCCTGCGACGCCACGTACAACCGGTTGCGCGCCGCGTCGAACGCCACGCCCGACGCGCTGATCGAGTTGCCCAGATCGATCACCTTCTCGACCTCACCGCTGGCCACGTCGATCACCGCCGCCTCCGGCGTGCCGATGCTGACGGTGAACAGCTTGCCGCCCTTCTCGTCCAGCACCAGGCTCATCGGCGTGAACTTGCCGTCATCCACGCCCGATTCAAGCGTCACCGCGGGCAGCTCCTTGAACGTCTTCGCATCGAATACCGACAGGTGATCCTCACCGGTGGCCGAGGCAAACACCTTGCCGCGGGTACCATCGATCACCACGTCGCGCGCATGCGGCACCGCATCGACCGGGAACTGGTGCACCAGCGACAGATCCTTCTGGCGATAGACGGCCACGCTGTTCTGACGGGTATTGGTCACCCACACGTTGCCGTTGGCATCATCCACGCCCACGCCGTACACCGCATAGACCGCGCCGTTGGTACTGCCCGGCACCTGCGCCGGAGTGATCGCCTTGCTGACCTTCAGCGACGCCGGGTCGATCTTCAGCAGCTGCGACTGGGTCACCGGCGGCCGGCCGACCGCGGAGGTCACGAACAGCGCATTGCTGGCGGCGCTGTAGGCGGACTGGTACAGGCCCGGCACCAGCTTGTTGGACTGGGTGGTGAACTGCGCCTGGCCCGATAGCGGCAGCTGCGGCGAGACGCGCAGCTTCAGCACCGTCGCGGCGGCCGGCTGGCTCGCCCGCACCACGACCGGATGGGTGCCCGGCACGGCATCGGCGGGAATGGCCAGCTGGGTCTTGAAGTTGCCATCGGCATCAACCACCACCGGCTGGGCGTTCAACACGCTGTCGCCGCGCAGCAGGCTGACCTTCTGGCCCGGCACGAAGCCGCGACCGACCACATCGGCGGTGCTGCCCGGCACCACATTGTCGCCGCGCGAGACCACCTGGCCCTTGAACGTGGCGTTGGCCGGTTGATCGAATACCGGCTGCGCGGTGGCCGCGACGGCCAGCAGCAGGCCGGTGGCCAGAGTGGTGAAGCGAAGCGAAGGACGAAGGGAGGAACGGAACGACATGACAGGCTCCTTGCACACGTAGGCCGCGCCACGTGGCGCGGGATTCATCGGTTGCCTGGGCCGCTGCACGCGGGCAGCCTCGCCTGGGTAGTGGGGTCGCACGGCACGCCGCGCGAAGGGATTCATTCGCTGGACGGCCCATCCGTTGCACTGGCGCCATCGCCTGCACTGCGATCGGTCACCCCGTACAGCTCATGCAGCGCCGCGTGGAAGGACGCCGGCAGCATCGGGCCATGGCCCAGGCCAGGAAACTCGCGGTACTGCACGCTCAGCCCCGGCACCCGGCGCAGCCGCTCGGACAACTGCATCGCCGCGTCAGGCGTGGCGCCGCCGATGCGGCGCAGGTGCGCGACCACCCGCGGGTTGTTCAGGTCACGCTTGCCGCGGTCGCCGACGCGCTCGGCGCCTCCCAGCATCAACCAGACCCTGGCCGGTTGCCCGTGCACGTTCTGCACGAACTGCTGTTCGGGATCGCCCAGCGCCGCGCCCTGCGCCCACCACAGTGACGGACTGGCGGCGAGATAGGCCTGGAACGCGGCCGGCCGGGTGTACAGCGCGTTGAGCACGAACAGGCCACCGAGCGAGTGCCCCCACAGCGCCTGCTGCCCGGTGTCGACGCGCGCGCGACGCTCCACCTCGGGCTTGATGCGGCGCTCGATCACATCAAGAAACGCCGCAGCGCCGCCGCCGACCGCCTGGGTTGCGCCGCTCTCATCGTCGGCGCGGTCGATCCATGCCGTGTAGTCGCGGGTCCGCGCCTTCGAGTCGATGCGCAGATCATTGTCGTAGCCGATCAGCACCAGCACCGGAGGCGCCTTGAGTGCTGCAAGTTCAGCCAGCAGCGGCTGGTCGAGCACCATCGCCACCGCATTGCCGTCCAGCGCGTACAACACCGGCGAAGGTGCACTGGAGGCGCGGACCGGAATCGCCAGATTCACCCGCCAGCGGCGCTGCGTGTCGGCACTGTCGATCACGAAATGCTCGAAGCGATAGCTGGCGGCCGGCTCATCCAGCACGGTGTGGCCGATTTTCTGCAGCGGATTGCGCTGCTGCGCGTACGCATACGGGGTAGCCAGGAGCAGACCCATCATCAGGACGGCAAGGCCGCGGGCCAGCGGACCACGGTGCGGAGGCAGGACGAAATGCTTCATCGGCGGGCGACGTCAGCGGCCTGGGCCGCTGTTTCACAAGGGACCGCAGTCTACCTTAAACGCGAATGATTATCACAACGATCAAACGTCACACTGTGTATCACGCGCGCGATACCGCGGCGTCATGGGACGCATCATCTCGTTCCCGCCAAGGCGGGAGGGCCGATTCCCAGGACCGGGCGCTGCCCGGCGGGTGCCGCGTCAAGGGCCCGCAGGCACGGGGCCGTACGGGTTTTCCTGCGGCGTGCCCGGCAGCAGAGCGAACACCAGGATCACCAGGCCGCCCATCGGCACCAATGCGAGAAGATAGAGCCAGCCGGACTGGTTGCAGTCATGCAGACGGCGCACGGTGACGGCGATCAGCGGCACGATCGTCGCCAGCCACATCAGGCCCAGCAGCGCCATCATGCCGATCAGGATGGCGCTCAGTGCGTCCGGACTGGAGCGCAGGATGATCGCCAGCACGCCGGCCAGCAGCGACACCGCCGTGGCCACCAGAAACAGGAACAGCTGGAACATCCAGTATTCGCGGCGATTGGCCCGACCCTCGAACTGGGCGTACCGCTTCAACGCCAGAGTCATGTCCTGCATGAACGTCATCCTTGAGAAGTGAACCGGGGATTCTCTCGAATCAGCGTGGACCCGACAATCGGATTGGTTGCATAACGGCGATCAACGCCGCTTCGCCGCCCGCGCCGCCTCGCGCTCGGCGCGCAACCGGTCGAGCTTTTCCTTCAGCTTGATCTCCAGTCCGCGCGGCACCGGGTTGTAGTACACGCGCTCGCCCATCGCATCGGGGAAGCCGGTCTGATCCAGCGCGATCCCGCCTTCCGCATCGTGGTCATACTGGTACTCGGCACCGTAGCCCAGCTCCTTCATCAGCTTGGTCGGCGCGTTGCGCAGGTGCAGCGGCACCTCTTCGGTACCGCTCTGGCGCACGTCGGCCTTGGCCTGGTTGAACGCCGCGTAGCCTGCATTCGACTTGGCGGTGCTGGCCAGGTACAGCACCAGCTGGGCGAACGCGAGCTCGCCTTCGGGGCTGCCCAGCCGTTCGTAGATGTCCCACGCTTCCAGCGCCATGCTCTGTGCTCGCGGATCGGCCAGGCCGATGTCCTCGATCGCCATGCGCGTCAGCCGGCGCGCCAGGTACGACGGATCGCAGCCGCCGTCGAGCATGCGGGTCAGCCAGTACAGCGCCGCATCGGGATTGGAACTGCGCACCGACTTGTGCAACGCCGAGATCTGATCGTAGAACTGCTCGCCGCCCTTGTCGAAACGACGGGTGCGGTCGGCCAGCACCTGGGTGAGCGTCTGCGGGGTGATGTGCCCGCCCTCGCCCCCTGCCAGTTCGGCGGCGATTTCCAGCAGGGTCAATGCGCGGCGCACGTCGCCATCGGCAGCGGTGGCGATCTCCAGCAGCAGCTCGGGCGCAACCTCGATGGACTCCTGGCCCAGGCCGCGCTCGCGATCGCCCAGCGCCCGCTGCAGTGCCTCGACGATGTCGGTGGGCGAGACCGCCTCCAGCACGTGCACACGGCAGCGTGACAGCAACGCCGAGTTCAACTCGAAGGACGGGTTCTCGGTCGTGGCACCCACGAACAGGATGGTGCCGCGCTCGATATGCGGCAGGAACGCGTCCTGCTGCGCCTTGTTGAAGCGATGCACCTCATCGACGAACAGCACGGTACGCCGGCCTTCGGCGAAACGCTGCGCCGCTTCTGCCAGGACCTGGCGCACCTCCGGCAGGCCGGACAGCACGGCGGAGATGGCGCGGAACTCGGCATCGGAATACTCGGCCAGCAGCAGCGACAACGTGGTCTTGCCACAGCCCGGCGGGCCCCACAGGATCATCGAATGCACGCGACCGGACTCGACCGCCCGGCGCAGTGCGCTGTCCGGAGCGAGCAGGCGCTTCTGCCCGACCATTTCATCGAGGGTCTGCGGACGCATGCGCTCGGCGAGCGGGCGCAGATGATCCCGATCGACACTCAGCAGATCGGGGCCGGGGAAGGAAGTGGAGCGTTGTCTTGGCACCCGCTCATTGTACCGCGCCCCCCGTCGGTCGCGCCGGGCCATGCCCGGCGGATCGGCGAAATGCGCACATCGGTAGCGCCGGGCCATGCCCGGCGTCACGCATCAGTTGCCGATGACGTCGGTGCCGGCCGGCGGGCTGAAGCGGAAGGTCGAGGCCGCGAACGTCGGGTTGCGCTTCCAGCCACTGAAGCTGATCACGGTACGCTGGCCAACCGCATCGGTGATTTCCATCTTGGCCAGGCCCTGCGCGTTGAAGCCCAGCGCCGCGTACTGGAAGCTGGCCTCGGTCTCACGCTTCGGCGACAGCGACAGCCACTGCAGGCCATCGCGCTGCGCAGCCTCTTCGCTGAGGTCGTACTGCTGTTCCAGCAACGCCGGGTTGATCAGCGCGGTCAAGGGGCTGTTCTGCTCTTCCTTGCCCTGCTCGCGCACGGTGGCCTGCTCCAGGTCCGGCTCGTACATCCAGACCTTCTTGCCATCGGCCACGATCAGCTGTTCATGCGGCCGCACGTACTCCCAGCGGAACAGGCGCGGGGCCGACAGGGCCACGCGGCCGCTGGTCGACTCCTTGACCTTGCCGCGGCTGTCGAACACCTGCTGGCTGAACTGGCCATCCAGGCCCTTCAGGCCGCTGGTGAAGTTCTTCAGGTCATCGCGGGCACCCGCCCACGCGCTGCCCGCGGCGGCGCAGGCCATGGCGAGAGTGCTGGCGGCAAGAATACGGCGGAGGCGGACGTTCATGCGGGAATCCTGTGGGCGCGGGCGCAAGGAAAGGTGGATGTCAGTGTGCCCGGGCAAAGATGAATGGGCGATCAGGGCGACATTATGCCGCCCCGCTCGTCCACCGGCGATTCAGTTGGCCGGCGCAGGCAGCCTTCCATACAGGACCTGTCCGCGGAAGCCGCGGCGCACTTCGCGATACAGCGCGCGGAACGCGGCGTAGTCCTGGGGCTGGCACAGTGCCTCCGGTCCACGCACGGCATTCTGCTGCAGGCGATGGTGGACGATCACCTCCTGGCCCTGCCGGATCCAGTCCACCCGGTACTCGCCCGCGGCATTGGCAAAACGCTGGCTGGCCGGAACGGCGATGATCGGCGCGTTGGCCGGGAACTGCAGGCGATAGGTTTCTTCACGCAGGCTCGCGTTGCAGTAGAACGGCGTCTCGTTGGCCGGTGCAGACGCGGTAGCGTACAGCCCGCGCACCGACTCGCCGCCTGGCGGATCCGGCACCGCCATGCCCCCGGCCACGCTGAAGTCCACGTAGTCTTCCGCCTGGAAGGCCATGCGGTAGCCGAACGGCCGGGTCAGATCGACCGGGACGCCCTGCAGCTGCAGCTGGCCGCGGCCATCAAAACCGGACGCCGCCATGATCGACTCCTCGGCGCGCGCCCGATTCTGCGCATTGAGCTGGGCGAACTGTGCGCGCATGCCGATCTCCGCATTCTCGCCCAGCTGCGGAATCGTCTCGCCACGCAGATTGCCGTTGGCATCGAACGTGAAGCGCACCTCCATCGAGGTTGCGTTGCGCTGCGGACCATTGGCCGGCGTGCGTGCCAGGCTCGCGTCGGCCGTGCGCATCACCGGCGCGCCCAGGTCGCCCTCGGGCAACTGGCCGAAGCGCGCCCAGGCGGTGGTCGAATCCAGGTACAGATCGAACTCGGGAATGTAGGTGATGGCGTGGTTGAAGCGCCCCAGCACCGGAATCTTCGGCAGCGTCGGCCCGCCACCGGCGCCGATCAGCACCGGCGAACTGGCAATTCCCTTGGCGGCCAGCAGGGCTTCCAGCAGGGTCACATGGTCCTTGCAGTCCCCATAGTGGTTGTCGAGGATGCTCTGCGCGCTGTTGGGCTCCAGCCCGCCATTGCCCAGGTACACCGCGACGTAGCGGATGTTCTGAGCGACCCAGCGGTACAGCGCATCGGCCTGCGAGCGACGGTCGCCGATGCCTGCGGTGACCTGGTCGGCCAGCGCCTGGATCTCCGCCGTGACCTGCGCGGCGGGACCGGCCTTGAGCTGGTACGCCCGGCCCATCTGCGCCCAGTCACGATAGGTGCTGGCCATGATGTTCGGGCCGAACTCCCAGCCGGCGGCCGACCAGTTCTGCGCCTGCATCGCCTCGCGGCGCTGGTAGCGCCAGCGCCACTGCGCCTGGCCGTTCCTCACCACCGGGCGATCGCTGCCCTGCACGCCGCGGCTGTCGACGAACATCGGCAGGTTGGCCGGTGCGCTCAGCGTCACCTCGGCATCCTCGTATTCGGTGAACACATTGAAGGTCTCCCACAGGCCGAAGTAGCCCGGGAAGTACGGCGTGGCCTGGGTGCGGCGCACCTGGTAATACAGGCGCGTGCCCGGCGCCAGGTTCGGGAACACGATCACCCGCACCTTGCGGTCGGCGTACATCGCTGCCGAGGCGCTGGAATAGCTTTCCTGGGTGTAGATGCGATCTGCCGGAACGTCACGGCGCTGGCCATCGGCGGTGATGGTGTAGGCGTCGAGCACCTCCAGCGTCTCCATCTTCTCGCTGTAGCTCAGCCGCACCTGGCTGAACTGCTCGACCGAGGCCTTGGTCTTGAGCAGGACCTCGTAGGTCTCGGTCTGCACATTGCCTGCGTCGGGCCGCACCTGGTAGTCGGCGCGATAGCGGACGATGCTGAAGTTGTTGCTGGCTTCGGTATCGCCGCTGGTGGAAGGCGGCGCCGTAGCGGGCGCGGGGGTGGCGGTCTCCGCCAGGGCCGGGCTGGCGGCCATCAGGCCAGCCAGCGCCAGCGCCAGCGCGCGTGGTACGGGATGAAGCATTCGTCGGATCCTTGGACGTCGTGGGGGTACGTCGGGCCTTACTTCGGCGGCGGCGGTGCCAGCACCGTCCGGTCGCCATTGTGCTCGGGCGCACTGACAACGCCGGCCGCTTCCATGGCCTCGATCAGTCGCGCCGCACGGTTGTAGCCAATCTTCAGCCGGCGCTGCACGCCGGAAATCGACGCGCGGCGGGTCTCCGTGACCACCCTCAGTGCCTCGTCATACAGCGGATCCGACTCGTCGCCGCCGGCACTGGTTTCCGGCAGGCCGGTGGCACCCACCACCACGCCGTCCCCCAGGGTCTGAACCTCGTCCAGCACGCCCTCGATGTAATCGGCCGGACCCATCGCCTTGAGATGCTCGACCACGCGATGCACTTCATCGTCGGAGACGAACGCACCGTGCACTCGCTCAGGCATGGCGGTGCCCGGCGGCAGGTACAGCATGTCGCCGTGCCCCAGCAGCGTCTCCGCGCCAGACTGGTCGAGAATGGTGCGCGAGTCGATCTTCGAGCTCACCTGGAACGCGATGCGGGTGGGAATGTTGGCCTTGATCAAGCCGGTGATCACATCCACCGACGGACGCTGGGTGGCCAGGATCAGATGGATGCCGGCTGCACGTGCCTTCTGTGCCAGACGTGCGATCAGTTCTTCGACCTTCTTGCCGACGATCATCATCATGTCGGCGAATTCGTCGATGAAGATGACGATGAACGGCAGCGTCTCCAGCGGGCGCGGCGCTTCGCCCAGTTCCGGGTTCGGCTTGAACAACGGGTCCATCAGCGGCTGGCCGGCGTCCTCGGCGTCCTTCACCTTCTTGTTGAAGCCGGCCAGGTTGCGCACGCCCACCGCGCTCATCAGCTTGTAGCGGCGCTCCATCTCCGCCACGCACCAGCGCAGGCCATTGGCGGCCTCCTTCATGTCGGTGACCACCGGCGCGAGCAGATGCGGGATGCCCTGGTAGACGCTCAGTTCGAGCATCTTCGGGTCGATCATCAGCATCCGCAGATCTTTCGGCGAGCCCTTGTACAGCAGGCTCAGTACCATCGCATTGACGGCCACGGACTTGCCCGAGCCGGTGGTACCGGCCACCAGCAGGTGTGGCATGCGCGCCAGGTCGGCCACGGTCGGGCGGCCGGCGATGTCCTTGCCCAGCGCCAGGGTCAGCACGCTGGAGGCCTTGTCGTACTCCTTCGAGCGCAGCAGCTCGGACAGGAAGATCATCTCGCGGGTGACGTTGGGAATCTCCAGGCCGATCACCGACTTGCCGGGAATCACATCGACCACGCGCACCGACTTGACCGACAGGCCGCGGGCGATGTCCTTGTCCAGCGAGCTGATCTGGCTGACCTTGATGCCCGGCGCCGGCTCGATCTCGAAGCGGGTGATGACCGGGCCCGGATAGGCGCCGACCACCTGTGCGTCGATGCGGAAATCCTTCAGCTTGAACTCGATCTGCCGCGACAGGGTTTCCAGCGTCTCCTCGTCGTAGCCCTTGGGCTGTGGCTTGGGATCATCCAGCAGGGCCAGCGGCGGCAGGTCCGAACCATCGCCGTTGACGCCGCGGAACATCGGTATCTGGTTGTCACGCTTGGCCCGGTCGCTCTTCTCGATCACCGGTTCCGGGCGCGGTTCGATCTTCACCGGCTCGCGCTTGGCGCGCACCTCGGCGTCCGCCTTGCGGACTTCCTGGCGCTCCTCGCGCAGGGCACGGGTCTGCTTCCACTCGGTCGCCTGTTCCTTCTTGCGCTCCAGCAGCGGCGCCAGCGACATCACCCCACGGCCGATCTTCTCCATCACCGTGAACCACGACAGGCCGGTGGCCAGGGTGATCGAGGCCAGCAGCAGCACCAGCACGAACAGGTTCGCGCCCAGCGCTCCGAACCCGACGGTGAGCGAGTTGCCCACCAGCTTGCCAAGGATGCCGCCCGCACTGGACACATCACCATTGAACAGGCGCACATGCAGGAAGCCGGTACCGGCGATCAGGAAGCCGACCAGACCGACCAGGCGCAGGGCCGGATCGAGGTCGTTCTCGCCCTTGCTTTCCCGCTTGAGGCCGAACATGGCGATCCACGCCAGTGCGCCGAGCACCACCGGCAGCAGGAACGCGATGTAGCCGAACAACTGCAGCAGCACGTCAGCGATCCAGGCACCGGCGCGGCCGCCCATGTTGTGTACCGGCGCGACCACGCTGCCGGTATGCGACCAGCCGGGGTCCGACGCCGAGTAGGTGAACAGACTTGCCGCCAGGTACAGCAGGGCCGGCGCGATCGCGATCAGGCCCAGGTCGCGCCAGAGGCGCTGGCGGCGGGGGTTGTCGGTCGTCGCCGCCGCCGCGGCCGTGCGACGTGACGCCTTGCTGTCGTCGGACTTGGAGCGTTCGGGGACCTGCTTCGCCACCTTAGACCATACCTTTGGAATGCGCTGTTAGTGATTGATAATAAATGAGACGGCGTCAGTTTTCAGTTATGCGACGCTGCGAGGCGCCCTCCGGGGCCGGAAACCGTCGATGGGCGACGGCGTTCTGTTCATCGGCTTGAATCGCCCTGCCCCAGCCGCCACTCTATGACCTGCCATGGATGCTGCGCAAACATCGCCAGCGCCTTGTCCCACTTACCTTTTCGCGAGTTTACATGAGCACCAGCCTGCCCTCCCGCCACCAACGGCTTGTCATCCTCGGTTCCGGCCCGGCCGGCTGGACCGCTGCGGTCTACGCCGCCCGCGCCAACCTGAAGCCGGTCGTCATCACCGGCCTGCAGCAGGGCGGTCAGCTGATGACCACGACCGAGGTCGACAACTGGCCGGGTGACGCCCATGGCCTGATGGGCCCGGACCTGATGGCGCGCATGCAGGCTCACGCCGAGCGCTTCGAGACCGAGGTCATCTTCGACCACATCCACACCGCCGACCTGTCCCAGCGTCCGTTCCGGCTGATCGGCGACAGTCACGAATACACCTGTGACGCCCTGATCATCGCCACCGGCGCCACCGCCAAGTACCTGGGCATCCCGACCGAAGAGGCCTTCAAGGGCCGCGGCGTGTCCGCCTGCGCCACCTGCGACGGGTTCTTCTACCGTGACCAGGACGTGGTCGTGGTCGGCGGTGGCAACACTGCGGTGGAAGAGGCCCTGTACCTGTCCAACATCGCCCGCAAGGTCTACCTGGTCCACCGCCGCGACACCCTCAAGGCGGAAAAGATCATGCAGGACAAGCTGTTCGCCAAGGTCGCGGCCGGCAAGATCGAAACCGTCTGGCACCACCAGGTCGAGGAAGTGCTGGGCAACGATGCCGGCGTGACCGGTGTGCGCGTGAAGTCCACCCTGGACGGCAGCACCCGCGACATCGACGCGCACGGCTTCTTCGTGGCCATCGGTCATCACCCCAACACCACCCTGTTCGACGGCCAGCTGGCGATGAACAACGGCTACCTGGAAATCCGCTCGGGCCTGGGCGGCAACGCCACCCAGACTTCGGTGGAAGGCGTGTTCGCCGCGGGTGACGTGGCCGACCAGCACTATCGGCAGGCCATCACCTCCGCCGGCTTCGGCTGCATGGCCGCACTGGATGCCGAGCGCTACCTGGATGCACAGGGCAAGGCCGGCT